>NZ_AZQX01000228.1:0-6789 GCF_000568385.1 Halomonas sp. BC04 | reverse complement strand
AACATGTTCCTGGTACGTGTGGAGGAGGACGGACACTTCACGGTCGAGGCAGCCAATCCGGCGCAGCTCGACATCGTCGGCCGTGAGTGCCTGGGCCAGCCGCTTTCGGCCTTTATGCCGGCTGCTTCGGCCGAGGCGATCTATGCGCGCTACCGCGAATGTGTGGCGCGGGATGAGCCGATACGCTATGAGGAGCATGCCGCCTTCTTCGACGAGCATGGCAACGAGCAGTACGGCTACTGGTTGACGCTGATCGTGCCGCTGCACAATGCTGCCGACGACCCGCAGCGCGTCACCCATCTGTTCGGCATCGCCCAGAACGTGACCGAGCTGCATCAGGCCCGGGATGCGTTGGAGCGCCACAACCAGGCGCTGGAAGCACGCGTGGAGCAGCGTACCGCTGAACTGCAGCATGTCAATCGCGAGCTTACGCTGCTCAACGGCCAGCTTGAGGAGATGGCAACTCGTGACTTCCTTACCGGCTGCTACAACCGCCGCCATATCGAGGCCCTGGGCCAGCGCGAGATCGATCGGGCACGGCGCTATGGCACTTCGCTCAGCGTGTTGATGATCGACCTCGACGCCTTCAAGCAGGTCAACGATACCCAAGGCCACGCCGCAGGGGATGCCGTGCTCAAGCGTGTTGCCGCGAGCCTGCAGGGCGCGCTGCGCGATAGCGACCTGCTTGGGCGTTTCGGCGGCGATGAATTTCTGGTCCTGCTTCCCGAGAGCGGCAGCGACGACGCCCGCGCCACCGCCGAGCGACTGCAGCAGCGGGCGCGCGAGCTGGCCGCCGTCTCGATCAGTGTAGGGATTGCCACTCTACGCCCCGACGACGACAGCCTGGACAGCCTTGCCGCCCGCGCCGACCAGCAGCTACTCGCTGCCAAGCGGGAGCACCATCGAGAGGCGTCTGGCTGAAGTGTTCGATGCAGTGCATGGCGCGAGGGGAGATCACCAGTATCGCAGCCAATGAGCCCTGCTTGACCCACGAGCCGAATCGGCTGATAATTCGGCTCATATAGTGAGCCGAATAATGCAGTCATTCGGCTCATGCCGTCAGCAAGGTGCCGCCATGGATACTTCCACCACGCCGCCAACCTGGATCTGGCAGCAGCCCGACTGGCCCGCTTTCCACTGGCGAGCCGCCGTGATTCAGCCTCGCCTTCAGGAAGCCTGGCGATCTCTAGGGATGCTGCTGGGCAGGGTGGGCTCTCTCCCCGCCGACGATGATCCGGCGGTCACGCTGGATACCCTGTTGCAGAACATCACTACCTCCTCGGCCATCGAGGGAGAGCGCTTGAATGCCGCCACGGTGCGCTCCTCCCTGGCACGACGTCTCGGCGTGGACAATGGGGGCGCGGCTGTGTCATCGCGTTCGGAAGGCCTGGCTGACATGATGATGGATGCCATCGGCTCGCCCGATACAGCCTTGACCCGCGAGCGGCTCTTCCAGTGGCATCGCTGGTTGTTCCCCGATGCCGAAGCATCGCTGGTCAGGCTGCGGGGCGGAGAGTGGCGGGGCGAGGAACCGATGCAGGTCGTCTCCGGCCGTCTCGACAAGCCCAGGGTGCATTTCGAAGCCCCGCCTCGCACAGCGCTGGATGACGAAATGGCCGCCTTCCTGGCGTGGTTCGACGCGAGCCGCAATGACCCGACCCTGGACCCCCTGCTGCGTGCCGGTATTGCCCACTTCTGGTTCGTTACCCTGCACCCCTTCGAGGACGGTAACGGCCGCCTGGCCCGTGCCATAACCGACCGGGCTTTGGCCCAGGCTGATCGGCAGAGCATCCGCCTCTACACCATGTCCGCGGCGATCCTGGCCGAGCGGCAGCACTACTACCGGGTGCTCGAAGCCAGCCAGCGCGGCACCACCGATCTCAGTGACTGGCTGGCCTGGTTTCTCGATATTCTGCTGAAGACTCTGGGCGATGCTCTGGCGGGCATCGAGCGCACCCTGGACAAGACACACTTCTGGCAGCGATTCGCCGATGCCGGCCTGCTACCGGAGCAGATCAAAGTGCTTAACCGGTTGCTGGATGGCGGAGAGCAAGGCTTGGAGGATGGCATCAGCGCTGCCCAGTACCAGAGGGTCGCCGAGGTCAGCAAGGCTACCGCTACTCGCCACCTCTCCGACCTGCTGGCCAAGGGCTGCCTGGAGAAACTGCCCGGGGGAGGGCGCAGCACGCGCTACCGAGTCGTGGATGCCAGCCCTACCTGCCCCGACGGCTCTCGTTGACGCCATCCGCAAGCCAGGCCTCGTCAAGCACCTACTACTCGGCTCCAGAAGCGCATGGTGCGCAGGGCGCCTGCACCAACACTCACTCCACCAATCGCAGTTCGAGCACGTGTCGAATTCGCTCACCGTCCCACTCATAGCCAAGGTGGCGACCCTGCCATGTCGCTGACAAAACGGGCGGACGAAGCACCGCGGCACACTCACCCTCCGGATCACGAACGCTTGGGTAGACAATCCCATCGGCATGGGTCTCCCAGCCTTGCGACCGAAAGCTTGGCCGGCTGTCCAGTCATCCGGGTCCAACAGATGGGCGGCGCCGGGAGGGTTTCCGCGCAAGTCGAAGAGTTCGCCCTCAAGGTTTGCCAGGTAGACCCGCTGATGGAGCTGCATGGGCGGTTGCTGAGATTCGCGCATGAAGCGCTCGGCGTGATAGCGGGTTTCCGCGATGGCCGTGGCCTCGCTCAAGGCGCTGTAGTAGGCACCAAAGGTGCCATCGGTGAACCGGGAGCCCTGCTCGCTGAGGTAACAGAACGCCGCCATGACCGGTGACCAGCCGGGCCCGTATCGGCGGTCTTCCTCTCGCACCAGGTGAATTTCCCCAGCCTGCTCGCGCAGACGCGCCGAGGTCTCTCCCTCTAGCTCCTGGAGCAGGTCCCAGTCGTCAGGTGTCGCCACTCGCTCGAACAAGTCGATGGGAGGGAACCGCGAAGGAATGATTCGGTAGCAGGGCCGCCAGCAGACGGGCGACAGGGGAAACGTCATGCATGGCCCCCGCCTCGGGCGGTATCCAGGTGCTGGCGGACCACATAGAGATCCTGCACCAGGCCGCTGCGCAGCCGCTCCAGCGGTGTTTGGCCGGCGAACAGGGGGTTACGGTTAGGCCGGCGCAACCAGGCGTCCGCGGCGTCGGCTCGCGGCAGCAGGATCTGGAGGGCCTTGTAGATCCCCAGGATCAGCGACATGCGCTCAAGCTGATTGACGTCGAGACGAGCCGCCGTGGGCTGCTTGCGCCAGCGCCGATAGGTCGACTCAGGCACGCCGAGGAGCAAGGCGGCTTCCTGTTCTTTCAGCCCCCAGTCGTGGGCGATATTGGGATACGTACGCATCGCCGCGGCGCTCATCTGCTGGCGCTTTTCGACGGGTAGCTGGGGCAGGGCCATGATGACCTCCTTCGCCAAATGGCGGTTTTAAATCATTATCGCTCAAATGGCGATGATCCGCCAATGGCCGGTGTGAGTGCCGAAAGCCTCAGCGCCAGCAGTGCCGCGGCAATCTATCCTTCGAGCAGCCCTGGGCAGCCGCCCATGCTAGGCTAAGCCATGGACAGCCATAGTGATCAGCTTGCCGAAGGCTCGACGTTACTGAGGTAGCGCAAGATGAACAGAACCAAGACATTACAGCTGTTGCGAGAACACCTGCCGTCGCTATCCAGCGAGTATGGCGTGACCTCGCTGGCGCTTTTTGGCTCCATGTCGCGCGATGAAGCTCGCGACGACAGCGATATCGATATCCTGGTGAGCTTCGACGGCCCGGCGACGTCGGCCCGTTATTTCGGGGTGCAGTTCTACCTGGAGGATCTGCTGGGCCATCCGGTAGACCTGGTGACCGACAAGGCGCTATGTCCCGAGCTGCGGCCCCATGTTGAGCGTGAGGCAGTGCGTGTCTGATTCTCCCGAAGCTATTCGCCGCGGTTCCTGTCCGCCTAACCGGCATCGAGTGAGAACATGACGGATCGCCTGACACCATCAGCTGTGTTGAAGAAGCTGCAAGACCATAAGGGCGTGCCCTTCGCCGAGGTCTTCCGGCACGGTTCGCTTCAGGTCGAGATCTACAAGCCGGAAGGCGTGGATCATCAAACCCCGCACACCAGAGACGAGGTGTACGTCGTTATCTCCGGCTCCGGCCAGTTCATCAACGGCGAAACCCGACAGCCCTTCGAGGCGGGTGAAGTGCTGTTCGTGCCCGCGGGCGTCGTTCATCGCTTCGAGGACTTCACCGACGACTTTGCGACGTGGGTGTTCTTCTACGGCCCAGAGGGTGGCGAAGCGGATTCCGATAGCCCCTGACCTAGCCATCCGATATTCCGCGTGCCTCGGATACCCGGCCCACCAGCCGCACCTGCCGGTGGAGCGATTCTGGATACCTTCTCTCCTGCCCGGCCCCCCCTTAGGTGTTTTGTGGCCGGGCAGGAGAGGTGGTATCTAAATCATGCGCTTGGTTGATGCCCTGCGAATCCCAAGCGAGGCAACACATATTGCAAAATCTTGGGCATCGTATAGATGGGTAACTGCGACAAGGCGAAGACGAACGTGATGGTGGGGGATATAGAGAGTCCTAACATGGACCATAGCAAGCCCACGTTGCGGTTACCTGCCGTAAGGCCAATGGTGACCTTAGCATACCGATTTCCTACGAAGAGCGTACCACAGGCGATCTGCATAAAGAAATTAACGCCATATACGAATGCAATAATTCCAATGGCTAGCATCGGGTTTTCTAAAATCATAGCTTGTATGCCACTCATTGTGCCGCATGCAAAGATGAAGAGTGAGAGGATGACAACACCATCAATGGCAAGGCCATGATCGTAAACCAGTGAAGGATAAATCTTGCGGATGAGGAGGGCAGTTACCTCGGCGGCAACAAGTAAAATCGTTAATCGTAAGGCGAGTTTATAAGGGTCGATGGATACACCAAGGTCATCGGCAAAAATATGCAATATTAGAGGGCCTGTTAGCGGAACCATTGCCATGGAGCACAAAGTCGCCACTAGGGCTGTCGTGGGGTCGAGGCCTAGCATTCGTGCGACGGCCGAGTTGCCGCTCGATGGTGGGCATGCAGTCGCTAAAGCAATAGCCAGCGCCAGCTCGCTATTCCCAGTTACATATTTTGTGAACATCCCGATCACATAAGGGCATGCTACGACAAAAATCAACGGGAATATGACTGATACCTGAAGGTTCTTTGCTGACTTTAAGATTTCTGAATTATCAACCCTTAGCAGGGTGCCTACTAAAAATATAAAAACCATGACCGGCATGGCTGGACGGAGAAGGTCCGCCAGACTGGGTATCAAAAGCCCACTAATGCAGCCAAAAGCTAATACAGTCGGTCCTTTACTTGTTATCCACATTAACATATTGCGCATTTTACATTCCTTTATAAATCATGCGCTGCTGGAGTACATGGTGTGTTGGCGCTGCTCCACTATGGAAGGGGTGGTCTCTGGAGGCGGTGTGTTCTTTGATTGACGAATCATCAGCTTGCCATCGATTAACACTGATGTGACGCTGGGCAAGTCGCCAATTTTCAGACTTCCTAAAACAGTTTTTTCAGCGCCCCCCAAGGGGGCGCTGAAAATGACCAAATCAGCTTCTTTGCCAACGTCTACCAGACCACTATTTAACTTGCGAACCCTTGCAGTATTGCCTGTAGCGAAGCATACAGCAATCTCGGGGGCTATATCGCCAAAACTACTGAGCAATGCGATGGTTCTGAGTATTCCGAGCGCAGGAACTCCGCAACCCGCAGGCGCGTCTGTACCGAGAACGATACGATCAAGTTGACCCATTTCTTTAGCATAGTTTAAGGTTAGCAGTGCGGCAAACTCGTTACCGTTATGGACGATCTCAAGGGCGCCTAAACATGCCTCACAAAGGCAGCGTATTTGGTCACGAGGAAGAGCAGTATAGCCACCATTTATATGGCCGACTATATCGGGCGCAATCTCAAGAATATCGTCAGCACTCATTCTTTTCGATGCAGGTATGGATGGGCCGCCCGTATGCGTGATAGATGTCATGCCATGCTTGCGCGCCATGCTTACTAGTTCAGCCGCCTTTCTTGTGGACTTCACAGGGCCGATACCGACCTCACCTAAGTGTTTGATTCCCTCGGCTGCCAGCTCGCTAAAATCTTCATCTGTTAGCTCTTCGTTTAGGAGAGGAGAGCCAGCTAGCATTTTAATTCCTGATGGCCTTGCGTTCGCAAAAGAGCGTTGTGCTGCAATAGCCATTGCCTTGATACCTGCGCGATCTGTCGGCAACCCAGGCACATGAACCTCTCCAGCTGAAATTGCCGTTGTGACGCCTCCTTGAAGACAGTGCCAGATCCAATCATGATTTCCAGACCGGGGGCTATATTCACCAAATGTCGGGTGAGTATGGTTATCTATAAGGCCTGGCATCACAGTAGCCTGTTTGGCATCGATTTCCAGATCAGCGGAGCTGATATCGAGATTCTTGGAAAATCCAATATGGGATATAAATCCATCATGACAGACGATTGTGTCAGCATCGATGGTTGGGCGTTTGATATCTCCTGAAAGAAGAGTTCCAATATTATGGATTACGCTTTTATAGGTTGTCATTTTTTTCTGTTTCATTCTACCACCTTTGTTTCTAACTCTATCTGATATGTTGAGGTTGAATAGGAGCTTGGATCGTACACACGATCGCCATGGCGAAAGAAAGAGCGAAAATTCCAGAGGCTGTTTTTTACAAAAACTCGGTGCACCCATCTATACGGATTGCCGCTTTTATCTTGAGCAG
>NZ_AZQX01000227.1:0-12181 GCF_000568385.1 Halomonas sp. BC04 | reverse complement strand
GTGAGGTGAGCGGTATTCGTCATGCTGTGGTTCCTCCAAGGCCCACCACGGAACTCCTGCCCCTCGGCATTTGCTCGCAGCTGAACCTTCTCGATGATGTGCCACATAACCATCTCGAGGGCTGGCTCGAGGCCTGAGCTGTCGATCTGGATCAGCCCATCGCCATCGCGCATGGCTTGGGTGCGGGTGCGGATCTGGTCAATTTGCGCGTCGATCAGCTTTTTCTGTTGGTCGGCGGCCTCGCGCTGTATATCGAGCTGCTGCTGTATCGCGCCCTCCAGGTCCCAGCGCTGGCTCATCGAAAGATCCCCTCCGCCCAGGGTTTCCCACATGTTGGCCGATGACTCAGCTAGACCGGTGATAGTGTCGCTGGTGGCTCCCAGGATGGACTCCACCTTGCGGGCGTCAGCTCCAGCCCCGCCACGGCGATATTGGCGGTGAACTCCATGGCCGCGATGCGCTCATTGCTCGCCAACTCCATGGCGACCTTCTCAAGCTCGGTGAGCTGGGCGGTGCTCTTCTCGATCTGGTCGCCGGTCATTTCAGCGACGGTGCCCATTGTCGATATGGTCTTGTTGACCTCGATGAGCCGGCCATCCAGACCCATCACAAACTCGCTCGTGTCGGACAGGTCCGCCGACAGGACATTGATGCCCGCGCCGCTCCCGCCGATGTTGGCCACGGAAAGGGCCGCACCTACGGCGGCTGCGTCCAGAGTCTTGATGTCTTCGGTGCCTTCGCCGATACCGGACAGGGCAATGGCGGCTTCTACGGCAGCTTCGGAAAGGGTCTTCATGCCCCTGCCGCCGTCACCGATGCCCGACACTGAGAGGGCGGCCTCTATTGCGGCCTCGGATATGTTTCGCGTGCTGCTGGCTGCCTCTTCGGCACCTTGCGTCACCTGGTCAGTGCGTTGTTCACTTCCCCGGTGGCGCGGATCCACTGCCCGGTGGCGTGGTCCCAGGTAACGGTCCCGTCCTCGATGGCGTCGAACAGGTCGTCGTAGCTGTCCACGATGCCCTTGGCGGAATCATCGACAGCCTCGAGCAGCTTGCCCTGTGCCTCTTCGATGTCGCCGACGCTACCAGGTAATCCACTGCCTTGCCGGTCAGGTAGACCAGGGCCCCGGCGGCCAGGCCAGCGGCACCCACCAGGCTAGCGGCGCCGGTGGCTCCCATTACTGCGGCCAGCTTGCCGGTGGCTGCCGTCATCATCGGGATAGCACCCTTGGTCCCGGCAAGCGACCGCAGGATGGACAGTAGGCTACTGAGCACGCTCAGCACCGTTGTCAGGACGACAGCACCCCCGCCGATCTTGCCCATCAGCGCGACCCATTCCGGGTCAATCTTCATGATCCATTCGGCCAGGCTGCCGAGCTGCTCGATGAAAGGCACAAGGGCGGTGATGGTTCCGGCGGTGTACTCGCTCAGCATCTGGAAAGCGGTGCCCAGCGTTCCGATAACCGACGCCAGGCCTTCGGCGCTGGTGATGTCGGCATTGTTGAATATCCCGCCGATGGCTTCGCGGATGGCCTCGATCCCGCCAATGAAGCCGCTCCAGTCTGCCGACTCCAGGGCTTCTGGCAGGTTCTGGGCAACGGCGTGGAGCTGGGCCTCCATCGTCTGAAAGATGCCCTCCAGCTGGTCCACGAACTGCTTAAGCTGGCCCTCGTTCAGTGACACGCCGATAGCATTGAAGATGGCCGCGATGGCTGATTGAATCCCGCCAAACTCCTCGAGCAGCGGATCCCCCAGGTTGATCAGCGTCACCGTCATGGCGTTTTTGATCTTCTGGGTGCCCATGCCCACGGCATCGACCATCTTGTCGAAGGCGGCAGACGTTGCGCCCGACTTCTCTTCCATGTCCACCAGGCCAGACGCGAAGGCATCGGCCACGGGACCCATCAGGGACAGCATCCCCTTGGTGGCTTCGGATGAGCCGAACAGCATGCGCATCTGCTGCTCACTGCCCCCGGTAGCCTCGGCGAGCATGTCCATGAAGTCAGCAAGGCCCATGGATCGCAGGGCGGTCGCGCTGAACTCGATCCCCAGCTCTTCCGCCAGCGTCCGGGCTTGCTGTGACGGGCCCATGATCGAATTCAGGGCGGCGCCGACCTGGGTTACTGCCTGGCTGGTGGAAAGCCCGGTGGTGGTCAGTGCTGACGTGGCAGCCGCCAGGGTGTCGAAGTCCACGCCCAGCTGAGAGGCCAGGCCGGTGATGTTGGGCAGGGCGCTGGATAGCTCGCCGATGGTGGTCATGCCGTTGGCCATGGCCACGAACAGCGTATCGGTATAGTCCCCAGCCTCGCCGGCTTCGGCACCGTAAGCACTCAGGGTGCCGGCCAGCGACTTGGCGGCGGTGTCGAGGTCGGTCTTGCCGCCGACTGCCAGTTGTTCGGCAGCGGCCAGCAGGGTCAGTGCTTCTTCGGTGTCGTTGCCGGCACTGATCAGGTTGTAGTAGGCGCCGGTAATGTTGTCGATGGACTGCGTACTATCGGTGGCATAGTCGAGGATCCCGGCTCGCAGCGAGCCCAGGGACTCCCCGGACTCGTCCAGCAGGGTAGTGATCTCTCGAAAGCTGGCATCGAAGTCACCGGCCACCTTCACGGCCAGGCCGGTCACGGCGGCGCCTGTCGTCAGTAGCGCTGCCTCTGCCTTAAGCACGCCCATGGTGAAGTCAGCAAGCGGCTGTGCAGCCTTCTGAACGCTATCACCCACCCCTTGCATCTGGCGGGTCACGGACGTGACACCAGCCCCCATTTGATCGACGCCCTCAAAGATGATGGCGACACTTTTTTCTAGATCAGCCATCAAGGCGCCCCTTGCTCTCGCTGATGAAAACCAGCCAGCCGGCGGCGGTGGTGTCGCCTTCGTTGGCCTTGTCTTGCAGCAGCTTGAAATAGTTGGCAATTGCGGATTTGCTCGGCTTCACGTTGCGGCCCCTGGGGGGGCGTCCGGCGCGATCAGAGTTCATAGCGGTGGCCTCTCGAAGCGAAGCCCCAACCGTTGATGGCCTGGGCTCCATGGCGTTTGTTGGCCATGAATGCGCGAATGCGATCGGCACGCTCTGACACCTGGGCGGCCTTACGGCAGGCGCGACCCTCGTCATGGCCAGCAGCCAGCTGATAACCCCTCACGTCATCGCGCAGGCGCTCCATCTCACGGCGAAGCGGGGCGTCTTTCTCCCAGCTCGGCAGGTCGTGCATTTCGAGTAGTGCTAGCGCGTGGTCGATCATGCTGAAACCCGTTCATGGATATACCCTCAAAGTAGCATATTTTTCATACAAATTCCATCAAACATGAATTTCACTCATGATCATAGAAGGCCCAGGCCGCCCGGAGGGGCTGGGTTTTCTGACGAGCAGGCATGAACAACCCCAGCGCTTGGCTGGGCTCAGAAATGGAAAACCCGCCGGGTGGCGGGCTAGATGTATGCGGTGCGTTTAGTCAGGCCAACGGCCCGATAAGCTTACTCGGGATCGGCGCTACTGATGATCACGGGCGAGTCTTCCGCCTCTTCCGCCTGGGTCGCTGCGTCGGCATCCGGTTGCGCAGGTGAGAGAGAGGTAATGTACAAGCCGCTCGCATCAAAGGGCACCTCAGTACCCTCGGGGCATGGCTCGTCTTGATAGACAGTCCTGCCCTGGTATTTGCATTTTTGTATGTCAGCCGTGGCCGCCAGCGGCAGTATCGCCAGAAGTAGCAAAATCACTTTCATGGGCTCAGTCCCCTTTGGCTACCAGCAAGGCTAGCATTTCATAATCTGCTTATTTGTACGGTTTTTCTCATGCTGCTCGTAGGAGAGCGACCAGAGCCGAGTCTCGATCAGGGTCAGCATTGCACCTGAGTTAGTGCCAGCATGAAGGCTCCAGGCGCTCGGCTGTCGGCGGTACCTCATCGGGCCGGCATACAGTTATGCCGTTGCTCCCATAACTGCTTGCGGCGCGGTAACGGGCGGAGAATTGCGTCGGTTGGGTGAGGCGCTAGGGTAGCCACGGTAAGGGGGCGTGTCGTGGCGGCCTATTCTGGCCCTGCTCTCAGGCACAAAAAACCGCCTCGATGGGCGGGCTGGGGTAGGATTCTGGGTCGTCGCTCAGTTGCTCGCGCGGAGGTGATGGTCTATATTGGGGATGCAGGCAAGCGCGGGGCTTGTAGAGGTCGCCGAAAGGTGGCAGCCCGAAAGGGTGGGATCCTCGAACCCGGGGCCTGTTTAAATACCATAGAGCTGCTCACTGCAGCTCTATTTTTTTGGCTCAGCGATAGCCAATAGCTGGCGCTTCTGATCTCTGCAGTTACACCAAAATTTTATGCCGTACCCTTCCAGGTTCTCCCTATGCCTATAGAGTTTTTCAGCTGTTAGCTCTAGATACCTAGGCTCTACTTCGTTATATCTATTGGGAGTAACAGCATAGTAGAGACCCGATGCCATGGCATCAGCAAATTGAAGACCTGCCAGTTGATCATGGTTCACTGCCCTGACCAAGGATGGATCCACAGAAGTCCAGTCGATACGCACATTGCTCTGGTCGAATTTTAGCTTGTTTAAATACTCGACCAAGTCTTGGTAAGACATCCTGGTACGGTTCGAATAGATTAGCTCGGCCTTGCCATCACCTGTACCCTGGATCCGATTATCGCGGCAAAGCCAAGAAACGCGTTCTAAGAGGAGTCTGCTGGCGTAGCGATAGAGGGCGTAGGGCTCTTGCTGGAATACGTCGGGAGAGGCGATGCAGGGCTTGTGAATGACGATATTGACAGCACGAACAGGCATTCTCCCTAAGCGGCGAGAAATAGGAACGCGCTGAGCATGCTTGAGGTCCTTGAAGTGGAGGGCCGCCTTGGGCTTCTTGCCAAGTAGTTCTCGCAACTCTTTGGCTGCAGGGATAATATTCTGCTGATCCTTCTCCTTCCTGATCACTAAAGCGGTAAGCACAAACCACCTTGACGATCCTGAGCCATTTTCTCTGAAGACAAAGCCCTCATCTCCCGCCTCATCAATATAAACAACAAAACTGGATGCCACTAATCCTCCTAGTCCTATCAAAAGTCCCGGCTACCAACCTGGCATTTCTCACCAAAGGCCTTGGGCAAATGTGAGTGCTTAGTGATTCTCATATTACCAGTTGCACGCCTGGCGAAGCGGTTGAACTTTCTCTTCCAGCCCAGCGATGTCGAAAGTGACAGTAATCGGCGAGCCATTGAATGGCGTGGCCCTCACCAACAGCTGCTCTCCGCCGAACATGCTGCGGACTACAGGTATAGACCTATTGCCACGAAACAGGCCGAGCAACCGGTTGTTTGTCGACGCGCTCATTTTGATGGTCCGTGCATCCCGTGAGTCGATGCGAATGACGACATGGCCCCAGTCATGGTAAGGGCTGCTCGACATGTGCTGATCGTTAAATTCAACGTAAAGCGCTGTGGTGTTCTCCATACATCTCAGCTGAAGGCGAGCTGGCGCGCCTCCTCCGGACCGATACCTGTGCGGCACACGTTCTTTGGAGTAGGTGGTGAGCCAAACGCTCTCACTATCATCGACGGGCGATGTCTGCTGGCTTATCGACCAGGGAGACGGGGGCGGAGATGGCGATCGGGGCGGTGGCGGCCTGGGCTCCTCTTGCTCAGCTTCGCCCTCCTCTGCGTCTAGTACTACTGCGGCTTGCGTGTTCGTACCTGTGGTTACTGAGCGTTCTGGCTTGTCGGATGGATCGGCCAGTATGGCGTAGAGGAAAATTCCCCCAAACACCACCAAGATCATTTTAGTTGTGTTCCCCATGAGACCCCTGCGTTTTTCAGATTCTTTTTTTCAGCCCATAGGTATATCAAGTTTCCTGCCCTGCTGCATCGCCACCGGTGGGCGCCAAGCCCTCAAACGAAAAAACTGCTCGATGGCGGGGCAAAGCAAGGTTCAGTTAAATCAGTCGGTAGGCATGATGCTCAGCGCTTGGCCTTGGTCATTCCCTCAGCGCAATCCATCACATCGCCGGCCAGAAACAGCAGGTTCCCCCGGTTCTGCCCAGCCCGCACTATCGGTTGTGGCGGGGCCACCCATCGCAGGGGCGCCCTTGCTGGATGGCGGCCTTCAACTCAGTCACTGGGACGCCAAGCAGGCGGGCGGCATTGGTCAAGCCGATACGTTCAGATCGAAAATCGGTCATTGTGCGGGCCTCCAGCCGGTGATGCCGTATTCCTCGTCCAGCCACAGCAAGCGCTCGTCACCGTCGGTGAAGGTTGCGGCAATGGTGTCGCCGTCCTCCACCTGAGCCAGTGCCAGCATGAAGTCGTCAGGCTCCAGGCGCTCAGCGTCGGCGGGTAGCTTGGGCGGGTAGCTTGGTGGGGCTGCATACCGTAATGCCGTTGATTGGTTCGGCGACTATGGTGACGGTCATCGTGAGACCTCCTTATCTGAGAGAGCGATAGCCCCCCCCCTTTTTTTTAGGAGGGGCCAGACCCCGCGCTACTGCTTCTCGATGCGGTGGATCTCGGCGCCGATAGCGTCCTGGCGCTCACAGATTTCAGCCAGCACCTCAGCGATGACTTCTTGGCTCGGCTCGTCGTCGCCTTGGGCGCAGTAGGTCATCAGCATCTGAGTGAGGGCCTTGGCGCGGCGTGAATGGACTTCGATCGCGTCGATTCTGGTGATGGATTGTTGAGCGGTCATGCTGCCACCTCTTCGCCAGTGAATGCGCGTCCCAGCACCTCATGGGGCTGTCCGTCGAACTCGCCACGGTAATATCGGGCCTTCACCCAATCGGTGCGGGTCGGATGATAGAACCATGCGGCTGGCTCGGCATCACGCCGGCGAATACGATCCTTGGCTTCGTGCATTAGCTGAATGCGCTGCTGCTTGCTCAGGCCGGAAACCTGCTTCGTGAATAAGTAGCTGCCCCGGATGACTACGCGGTTACGATCAGCGCTGATATGGCTGGCAGTGTCGAGTGAATAGCTCATTTGGCGGTCTCCAGGCGAGTGAGGGGGAGCAGGCGTACAGCCATGGCCAGGGCAGCGGCTGTCAGGATTTCGTTACGGCGCGGGGCCAGTAGCTCGACCACGGTGCGGAGTTCGGCAGCGGTGACGATCATTCGGCACCCTCCTCGACGTATCCCGCATCCACGAGAAGTTCGGCGCGTCCCTCCAGGGTGCTTATCATCTCGTCCATGGCGACCATTAGGCCGTGCCGGTGGAAGTCGGTCAGTGGCATGGTCCCGTCCATCAACACGCTGAGAATGGCGCGCTGGGCAATGGACACGTTGAGCATGGTGCGGTAGTCCCCGAGAAAGGTAGCTGGGGTCAGCGCCTGGCTATCGATGGTAGACTGTTCTTGCATGTCGGCTGTCCTCTCAGTGGTTGCCGGTGTGTATCGCCCCGGGGTGCTCCAACACCTCGGGGCAATTCGTTTCTACTGCTTGCCCTTCTCTATGAATTCCAGCCCCGCATCGATCAGCGCTCGAAGTGCAGCCGCCTGGCTCACAGGCTGGCGCGTCACTTTCTCCAGCTCCAGGCGGTATGTCTCCACCCTTTCCAGCAGGTCGGCAGAAAGCCGGAGGCTGATATGTTGGTCGTGCGGAGCCATGCTTAATTCCTTTTGTGTTCGTATGTATGACAAGGTATGTCATTGCTCCATGAGAGGCAAGCACTTTTTGGCCGGTGACGATTGGTGCTTTAGGACCAGTGATGATCAAGGCATTTTGCAGCTTCCCCTCACCCTGCCACCGCCTCGCAGCAGTGCGACGGTCACTCATCTGAGCTATACCCCCCTGGTAACTTATAAGGGTCTTCAATAATTGAAGTCACAAAACCCCCAAAAGTGCCGATAAGGCTTCAATTTCTGATGCCTTTCTTGTTGAAAACTGGTCGTTGCACCGATAAGGCTTCATTTTTTGATGCCAATGGCTTCAATTTTTGAAGGTGGTAAAAATCTAACGTTGCGGGCCATACCGCTAACCTTTGCTTAGCTTGCGCGGTGCCACGATGGACGGATGAATCTCGAGCATCTTGCCGGGGCATTCGTCGATGGGAGCCCAAGTCAGCCCATAAAGAGCGCAGCGGGCGCCATCACGCCCTTTGTAGTTGGTGCGGGTCTTGATAATCAGGTTGCGCTCCTGCAGCTCTCGCAGCGCTCTGGATAGGGTGGCCTCGGCCATGCCTCCCCACTCACGCATCGTCTTATGAGTGGCCGAGAGATCCCCGTTGTTGCTTCCGTTGTACTGATAGCCCAGCGCAAGCAATACCTTAAGCGCGGAGGGTGAAAGCTCACGGAAGTCATCATGGCCCATGAGGAATCTAGGTATAGCGAGAGCGCCCCCAGCCCCCCAATGGACCTTGGGTTTTTTCTTCGACATGGGATCACCCGGCCTTGGATGCGGCCCCGCATATGGGGGCCGTGAGGTTACTGGCAGGCTGTTGGACGGATGAGCTATCATTCAGGTGTTCAGTCTGGAATGAAGCCTCGTCACTGGTAGCCACCAGGGCGGGGTTTTCTTTTAGTTGGTGTGACATGGCCCACCTCCGTGCTTCTCCTCGAACGCTTTACAGCGCACCCGGAACACAGGCGCAGCGGCGAAGTATCCCGCCATTTCCTCGGCATTGAGCCAATAGTGCTTACAGCGCCGTGGCTCGCCGTTGGTGTCAAGCGTCTGGTGAAACTCGCGGTCGATGGGCCAGCCGGCCCGGTACAGTTCACTGACCCTGGTTCTGAAGTCGGAAAGCGGCAGGCCAGTGAGGCGGTGGTAGCTGTATTGGTCGCAACCATCTCCACGCAGGAGCATGGCGAGGACGGCACGGGTGTGGGTAATGAAATGCTCTTGGGTTGGGAACCTCGGAAGCCGGCTCATTGCGCCACCTCCCGACTTGCCTCCCATGCTTCCAGATCGGCAAGGCGCCAGCGTGTGCAGCTCGCCCCTAGTTTGATGGGGGGAGGAAAATTGCCTTCCCTTACCCAGCGCCAGGCGTTGCCCGGCCAATCTCGTACCGCTCGGCTACCTGCTTATCACTGAGCCACTTGCTGACTGTGTGTGTTGCTTGATTCATTGGAGTCACCTTGTCTCATTGGCTATCAACAAGGCGAAGAATGTCTAGTTTTTGGATTCAATAAGATTCAGGAGGGGGAATATTTTTCTGAATTCAAAACTCCATTAAGGAAATGGCATTCAATTGCCTCTACGGATAATTGAATGCCTGCAGTTTTCTTTATTCAAAGTTGTAGCCCTTCGAGCTCGGCTGCCTTGCTGACGATGTCGCTCAAGTAACCAGCTTCGCGCTCAAGTCGTCCAAAGAACCCCCCTATGGTTCTCGAGGGGCGCATGTCTAGCTCGCCAAACCTTCCATCTGGAAACAGTGCGTTTGCCATACATTTTGCCGTGATTTCTGAGCGTGTAAGGCAAGCCCAGGTCTTCAGGTCAGCATATGCTGCGGCTCGGTATTCGAAGAGCTTCCGTACTTCTGAAGGACGTACCCTTGGCAAGGATCCCCCATCAGTATAGCGCGTGACAAGATAGCGCCTTATTGCTTGGACTTCAGCATCAATAGTGGGGTAGCCCTCAACAACCACGTAGCTGCTACCATCATCTCCGTAAATCGGGATGTGGGCGAACATCGAATCACGGACCTCCTCAAAATCCCATCCAGACCTGTCGGCCAGAGATTGTGCAGCTTGCTCGACACGCTGGATTAGATCTGCATTCCTTTTCATAAAGTCCATTGCATGCCACAGGGTGACAAGGCTTACATCCTCTCTTCTATCTGGATAGTAGCCTTCACCCATGATATTTTGTGCAGCCATGCTGGCCTGCTCTGACAGCGCCTCATCTTCCGGTCCCTGTCGTCCAGTTTAGCAGCAACTTCCGGATCCTGGTGAATACTCCGCTGCACTTTGAAAATTTCGACCATGGGCTCCATGGCGAAGCGCTCATACGGACGTTTGGCTCCATTTGCCAGTTGTTCCAATGCAGTGCTTATTTCCTTTTCTGAAGCAGTGTATTTCCTTCCTTCCCCTTCATACATCAAKGCTTCCGAAAATCGCCAAAAGAAGAATCGATCGCTTATAGCATAGGCGGCTTCGTACAGGTCCTTTTCCGGCCAGAGGGTATAGGGCTCTACCTCAAACCAATCGGGCAGTTGTGCCACATCTCGTATGATTCGTTTCATAGCGCTACTCCTCACGCTCTCCAGTTGAAGAGGCTGGCCAGTGCGGTGGAGTACTCGCACGTTCGGGAGCTACCCTAGGCCAGCCAACACGGTGCGGCATCGCCGCGTGTATTCTGTGGATTATGATGGGGCTTTCGTTGGGTATTGCCCTGCCCTGCTCATAAGCCGTTGTTCAATCACTACTCCGGGCGGTCACACCTCCGCCTTACGCAGCGGGACCACATCGCCCTTGGGCTGGATCTTGCTGCAGAACATTGCCCAGTCCTGCATCAACCTGGCCCGCTTCTCCATCAGGTCGCCACGGCGATATGCCGCTTCGGCTGCGTTCTTGATTGTGTGGGCCAGGGCCATCTCGCATACGTGATGCGGGTAGCTGGTGCGTTCGGCTGCCCAGTCGCGGAACGTCGAGCGGAAACCGTGTACGGTGGCATCCACGCCCATGCGCTTGAGCACAGCAGCCATGGAAGCATCGCTAAACTTGCCACCTCTCGGGGCAGGAAAGACGAACTCGGCATGACGCGGCAGGCTCTCAAGCAGCGTGACAACCTGCTTGGATAACGGCACGCGGTGTTCCTTTTCTGCCTTCATGCGACCGGCGGGGATTGTCCAAACGGCGTTTGGCAGGTCGATCTCGCCCCAGGTTGCGCCACGAACCTCCCCTGAGCGGGCAGCCGTCAGAATGGTGAACTCTAGGGCTTTGGCAGCCATGCCCTGTTGCTGGCGCAGCTTCGCCATGAACTCGCCCATGTCGTCGATCGGCAGCGCCTTATGGTGCTTCACCTTTGATACTTTCGAGGGCTTCGGCAGGATGGCATCAAGGTTACCCTTCCAGCGTGCAGGGTTGTCGCCGGAGCGATGGCCATGCACGGTTGCCCACGCAATAACCGCCTCGATGCGCTGGCGTACCCTGGTCATGGTTTCGGTCTTGGTTTCCCACTCAGGCTCGAGCACCTTCAGCACATGGGCCAGTTCCACGTCGGCAACGGCCATCTTGCCCAGTACGGGATAGGCATAGGTCTTGAGCGTGTTTTCCCACTGCTGGGCATGCTTGGCGTTGCGAGACTCGGCCTGCTTCTTCTTGATGACCTCACTGGCGCATTGCTCAAAGGTAATATCGCGTACCTGCTGGGCCAGCAGAGCGCTTCTAAGAGCCCGACGCTCGACTACTGGGTCGATGCCCTGCTGAATCTTCGAACGTGCCTCCCTGGCCTTCTCTCGGGCGCCGGCGAGTGTTGTGTCAGGGTAGCCACCCAGGCAATGTCTCTGCGCTTTGTGCCGACCATTGCGCGCAGCACCCAAGAACGAGCGCCAGACCTGGCCACTTGTAGATGAAGGCCGGCCACGCCCCCAACGGCATACAGGCCAGGCTCGGTCAGGCGCCTGACATCGACGGCGGCTAGTTCGGGCGCTTTCTTGGGCATGGCATCATCTCCAACATCTAACCCAACATAAATAAAGTCATTGGATGATAGCCGGTGGCACAAGGTAATACAAGGCGTGGTTGTTAGGAGGGCCAGAAATAGAGGTAGGCAATTGATATGTAATGTCTATTTGTCATTCCCTGAGCACTCATGATACACCCTGGCACACGACCGAATGGCGGGCTGTCCCTCCGCCAATTATCAAGTTAGGCCGCTGATTTCAGCGGCTTTTCTTTTTTGTGGCCAACAGGCCGTCTCATTTGTTGGCACCGCTGATCCTGGCCAAGGCCAATCTGCAATGACTTATACATCGTATCCACGAGGCTTCGATACTCGATACGGCACTCCTGTGAGTTTATCCCAGCCTCAGATCGCCCAGCATCGGTTCCAGAAAGAAACCGAAGAGAAAGGCCACTGCTGCAGCGCCGCCGCCCATGAGCAGGGTCTCCAAACCGGCTTGAAAACGACGGGTATCAAGCACCCACCCCTTGATCCAGCCGATACCGAACAGCGCCAGGGCTGTTACCACGCCACTGGCAACGAAGTATTCCGCACCGCTGAGATAGGGAACCAGAAAGGGTAACAACGGTAGCGCCCCGACGCCCATGAACACGG
>NZ_AZQX01000226.1:0-12259 GCF_000568385.1 Halomonas sp. BC04 | reverse complement strand
GGTGGACTTCCGCGGTAGCCGCGACCCAGCCATGCGGCTACTGGGCTATCAACACGGTGCAATGCTCTTTCACATGCTGCGACAGCGCATTGGTAACGAGACGTTCGATGCCGGCCTCAAGCGCTTCGCCGCGGGACATATGCACGCGACCGCGAGCTGGGATGACCTGGCCGCGGCCTTCTCGGCGGTGGCCGACGAGAATCTGCGAGACTTTCTCGGAGCCTGGCTTCGCAGGCCTGGGCGGCCGGCGTTGCACCTAACGGAGGTCGAACGCCGCGAAAGCGAGGCAGGCTGGCAGGTGGAGGGCGTGCTCGAACAGACGGGCGGCCACGCGCCATGGCCGTTGTCGGTACCGGTGGTGGTAGAGACCAGCAGTGGGCCCGTGCGCCATGATGTCGCGCTCGAGACCCGGCAGGCCAGGTTTTCGCTATCGTATGACGCAGAACCCCTCTCCCTGGCCGTCGATCCTGACCATGACCTGCTGCGCCGGCTCGATCCGGCGCCGTTCATTCTGAGGCATGTCGCCCTGCACCCCGAGAGTCGCCTGCTGGTGCTGTCGGAGGACATGGAGGCCAAGGGCCGCGAGTGGGTCCAGCAGGCCTTGGGCCGTCCACTGGCCCTGGTTCGCGAACCGTCGCTCGATGACGAAGCGCCGCTGCTAGTCCTTGGCGACGACGACGAGGTCGCCGCCTGGCTCGCCGAGCAGGCATTGCCCGAGCTGTCGGAGGCCTGGCGGAACAGGGTGAGGCACGGATGTGGACGCTGCCGGAAAGCCGGGTGGCGGTGGTCAGTGCCGCGGAGCATGGCCAGCTGCAGCGACTGGTTGCATCACTGAGACACCATCAGCATCGCAGCTACCTGGTCCAGGACGCCGAGGGAGACACCCTCGAGGCCGGCATATGGCCGCTGGACGAAGCGGACCTGCACGTCGACTTTTCGTCCACGCGCTGACGCCGGGTGGCGAGCAGTGCCGTGGCGAATGCGTTATCGTATCGGGTGCGCCTTGCCCCTGGCTGGCGCCTGTTTCATCATCAGCATCGCCAGTGCGATGCTGCGAACGAGTTCTGGAGGAGCGTCTTGGCCATTTCCCGATTTACCGACCTGCTGGAAGAGGCGAAGCAGCAGCCGGAGCCGCAGCGGCTGCTGTTCGTCTTCACGCGTGCCGAGTTGCCGGACAACCCCACCGCCGAGCAGCGCCAGCGCTTCGAGCAGGGCGAGGGCGGTGTCCTGACCCCGGCGCTGTGCGTCGACAAGTCACCCGAGGAGCTCAGTGACATGGAGGCGCTGGTGGCGGAGTCGCGCAATACCGGTATCGAGTGGGATATCGTGTTCGTGGCTGCGCTTTCCGGCAGTGGTCAGCAGCCGCCGTCTGGCGAGGAAGCCGAGCGTCACATGCAGCGAATGGTCGAATCGCTCAAGATGGGTAATATAGAGAGCTTCCTGGCGCTGGATCGCCAGGGAGAGGTGGTGTCGTTTCAATAAGCCTTTCAATAGGTTAATCGCCACTCATAGGCGTTGCTTATCACCGCCATGTTAGCATTCAATTTAGCCTATCGGGGCTCAGCGGTTACCATGGGTCCCGTATTCGGATCATCAACCATCGACAAGGAGCATTACTGAATGTCCCTGATCAACACCGAAGTCAAGCCGTTCAAAGCCACTGCTTTTCACAATGGCGAGTTTATCGACGTCACCGAAGAGAGCCTGAAGGGCAAGTGGAACATCTTTTTCTTCTATCCGGCTGACTTCACTTTCGTCTGCCCCACCGAGCTGGGTGATCTGGCGGACAACTACGAAGAGTTCAAGAAGCTGGGCGTCGAGGTCTACGGTGTTTCCACCGATACCCACTTCACCCACAAGGCATGGCACGACAGCTCCGAGACGATCAACAAGATCCAGTACCCGATGCTGGCCGACCCGACCCTGACCATCTCGCGCAACTTCGAGGTGCTGATCGAGGAAGCCGGTCTGGCCGAGCGTGGCACCTTCGTGATCGACCCGGAAGGCAAGATCCAGATCGTCGAGATCAATGCCGGCAACATCGGCCGTAACGCCGAAGAGCTGCTGCGCAAGGTGAAAGCTGCCCAGTACGTGGCCGCCAACCCGAACGAAGTGTGCCCCGCCAAGTGGAAGGAAGGCGAAGAGACCCTGTCTCCGTCCCTGGACCTGGTCGGCAAGATCTAAGGAAACGCTTGCCGAACCCGCGGGGCCATCCCCTGACCTCGTGAGTTCCACGCCCGGGTGCACTCCGCCCGGGCGATCCAAGACCGAGCCCCTGACCCGACGTGCGCTGGCCACTGGCCTCGCAGGGCGTCGAGTCATGCCTGTTTCATGAGCCAGACATGAGGAAGCCGCTGTCATGTTGGACGACAATCTGAAGAGCCAGCTGCAGACGTATTTGCAAAAGGTCACCCAACCGTTCGAGATCGTCGCGTCCCTCGATGACGGCGACAAGTCTCAGGAGATGTTCAAGCTGCTGCAGCAGATTGCCGGCTTGAGCGACAAGATTACCCTGCGCAGCGATGGTCGCGATGCTCGCACGCCGTCGTTCGCCCTGAATCGCCCCGGGGAAGATACCGGCCTGGTGTTCGCCGGTATCCCCATGGGCCACGAGTTCACCTCGCTGGTATTGGCCCTGCTGCAGGTCGGCGGGCACCCGCCCAAGGTCTCCGATGAGGTGATCGAACAGATCAAGAGCCTCGACGATGAGCTGAGCTTCGAAACCTACTATTCGCTCTCCTGCCAGAACTGCCCCGATGTGGTTCAGGCGCTCAACCTGATGGCGGTGCTCAATCCCAAGGTTCGCCATGTGGCCATCGACGGGGCACTTTTCCAGGACGAGGTGGAGAAGCGCGAGGTGATGTCGGTGCCGAGCATCTACCTCAATGGCGAACCCTTCGACCAGGGGCGCATGGGTCTCGAGCAGATCCTGGCCAAGGTCGATACTGGCGCCGCCAAGCGCGAGGCCGCCAAGCTCAACGAGAAGCCGGCCTACGAGGTGCTGATGGTGGGCGGCGGCCCGGCCGGTGCCGCGGCAGCCATCTATGCCGCACGCAAGGGCATCCGCACGGGCGTTGCTACCGAGCGCTTCGGCGGCCAGGTCCTCGATACCATGGCCATCGAGAACTTCATCTCCGTTTCGGAGACCAACGGCCCCAAGCTGGCCGCCGCGCTGGAGGAGCACGTCAAGCAGTACGACGTGGATATCATGCCGCTGCAGCGGGCCGTCAAGCTGGTGCCGGCATCGCAGCCCGGTGGCGAGCATGAGGTTGTGTTCGAGTCGGGCGCTTCGCTCAAGAGCCGCTCCCTGATACTCGCGACCGGTGCTCGCTGGCGTGAGATGGGCGTGCCCGGCGAGGAGGAGTACCGCAACAAGGGCGTGGCCTACTGCCCTCACTGCGATGGCCCCCTGTTCAAGGGCAAGCGCGTGGCGGTGATCGGTGGCGGCAACTCCGGGGTCGAGGCCGCCATCGACCTGGCCGGCCTGGTCGAGCATGTCACCCTGATCGAGTTCATGGATGAGCTGCGTGCCGATGCGGTGCTGCAGAAGAAGCTCGCCAGTCTGGCCAATGTGGAGGTGATCAAGGGGGCCAGGACCACCGAAGTCAACGGCGACGGCAAGCGGGTCAATGGTCTCACCTACGAAGAGCGGTCAAGCGGTGAGCTGCGCAGGCTCGACCTGGAGGGTATCTTCGTGCAGATCGGCCTGGTGCCCAACACCGAGTGGCTGACCGACTCGCCGATCGAGCTCTCCCCCCGTGGCGAGATCGTCGTCGACGATCACGGCATGACCTCGGTGCCGGGCATCTTCGCCGCCGGCGACGTCACCACCGTGCCCTACAAGCAGATCGTCATCGCCATGGGCGAGGGCTCCAAGGCGGCACTGGGCGCCTTCGACTACCTGATTCGCCTCTGACGACAGGTTCTATCGAGCCGCCCGACCAAGGGTGACCACATCGCCCCCGCAGGCTGAGCCTGCGGGGGCGATTTCGTGTGTGGTCGTGGTTTTTTCGTGAAGAAGAAGGGGGCATCCAAATGATCAGGTGAAAGTGGTGGGTATATAGGCTAATGATAAGGCAGGCGGCAGCTGAACCGGCCCCTGATACACCCCACCATGGAAAGGGATGAATCATATGATCGATAACAATACGCTGAGTCGGCTGATGCCGGCGATACTGCTGACGCTCGGCGCCACTGGACTGGCTCAGGCCGGCACCCTGGAAAATGTGCGCGATCAGGGCCATGTGCGCTGCGGCGTCAACGCCGCCCAGCCGGGCTTCTCGGCCCTGGATGACGAGGACACCTATCGGGGACTGGACACCGATGTGTGTCGTGCGATCGCCGCTGCGGTGTTGGGCGATGCCGAGAGCGTGCGTTTCGTGCCGTTGGACTCCGTGGAGCGTTTTACGGCCATTCAGTCCGGGGAAGTCGATGTGCTGTCGCGCACCACGACCTGGACCTCGAGCCGAGACACCGGCATGGGCGTCAACTTCACCGGGGTCAGCTACTACGATGGCCAGGCCTTCATGGTGCCCGCTGAACTGGGTGTCTCGAGTGCATTGGAGCTGGATGGGGCCGATGTCTGTACCCAGTCCGGTACCACCAGTGAACTGAACCTGGCGGACTTCTTTCGCGTCAATGACATGAGCTACAACCCCATCGTATTCGATTCCCCCGAGCAGTCGATTGCCGGCTTCGAAGCGGGGCGCTGCGACGTACTCAGCACCGATGCCTCTCAGCTCTACTCCCAGCGCATGCAGCTGCCCGATCCCGACAGCGCCGTGGTGCTGGCGGATATCATCTCCAAGGAGCCGCTGGGTCCGGCGGTGCTTCAGGGCGATGATCAGTGGTTCAACATCGTCAAGTGGTCGTTGTTCGCCATGATCAATGCCGAAGAGATGGGCCTTACCCAGGACAACGTCGACGACATGCTCGACTCCGAAGATCCGGACATCGCCCGGTTGCTGGGGCGTGACGGCAACTATGGCGAGGCCATGGGTCTTGAGGCCGACTGGGCCTATCAGATCATCAGTCAGGTGGGCAACTACGGCGAAATGTTCGACCGCAACGTCGGCGAGGGGTCCGAATTCAAGATTGCCCGTGGCCTCAATGCGCTCTGGACGGAAGGGGGATCCAGTACGCACCGCCGATACGTTGACGGCGACTGTGCCGGTCCAGGCGGTGGCACTGGAAGGGTCTGGCAGTCGAGAGAGATCCACTTCGGCCGGATCGTTGAATAAGTGTTTCGACTGGCCTATCCCTGCGGCGGAAGAAACCTTGCTAAGGTGCTGGCACATGCCTCGGCATGCACCATTCAATTTCTGATTTTGATATCGAGGGACCTCCATGCGCAACAACAAGAACAAGTGGCTGCTACTCACTTCTGCAGCGGCTCTGACTCTGGGTGCCGCTTCCGCAGCGGCTGCCGATACGCTTGAAAATACACGTGATCGTGGTGCGGTTCAGTGCGGCGTGAGTGACGGCCTGCCGGGCTTCTCCGCGCCGGACGACCAAGGTGAGTGGCAGGGCCTCGACGTGGACGTCTGTCGTGCCGTGGCCGCCGCCGTCTTCGGCGATGCCGAGGCGGTGCGCTATATTTCACTGAACGCCGTTGAGCGCTTCACCGCGCTGCAGTCCGGCGAAGTGGACGTGCTCTCGCGCAACACCACCTGGACCACGACCCGTGACACCACCCTGGGCCTGAACTTTACCGGCGTGAACTTCTACGACGGCATCGGCTTCATGATCAACCGCGACCTGGGTGTTTCCAGCTCCACAGAGCTCGACGGTGCGGCGGTCTGTGTGCAGTCCGGCACCACCACCGAGCTGAACGTCGCCGACTACTTCCGTGCCAATGGCATGGATTTCGACCCCATCGTCTTCGACACCTCCGAGCAGACCGTGGGCGGCTACGAGGCCGGCCGCTGCGACGTCCTGACCTCCGATACCTCCCAGCTGGCGGCCCTGCGCATCCAGCTCTCCGATCCCGACGGTTCGGTGATCCTGCCGGAAGTCATCTCCAAGGAGCCGCTGGGCCCGGTGGTTCGTCAGGGTGACGACCAGTGGTTCAACATCGTCAAGTGGTCGCTGTTCGCCATGCTCAACGCCGAGGAGATGGGCATCACCAGCGACAACGTCGACGAGATGCTCGCTTCCGAAGACCCGGACATCGCTCGCCTGCTGGGCCAGGACGGCAACTATGGCCAGGGCATGGGCATCGAGGCCGACTGGGCTTATAACATCATCAAGCAAGTGGGCAACTACGGCGAGAGCTACGAGCGTAACGTGGGCATGGACTCCCCGCTGCAGATCGAGCGTGGCATCAATGCCCTCTGGACCCAGGGTGGCATTCAGTACGCACCGCCGATTCGCTGATCGAACCGTCCGAGGCGCTGTGTGATGGCGTCTCGAGCCTTGTTATGCCCCGGCCCGGTTATCCCGGGCCGGGGCTTGATACCTGCTTGACGGATCCAGGCGGAGAGTCCCTTCATGTCCGTTCGACCCCAGGCCCATCCGGTGGGCCCCAAACCGCCTTTCTGGCGTGATCGCGCCAAGCGCGCACTGATCTTCCAGGTATTGCTGATCGCTGCAGTGGCGGCCTTTCTGCTCTATATCGTCGGCAATACCCAGGCCAACCTGGCCGCTCGTGGCATCACGACCGGCTTCGGCTTTCTCAGCAATACGGCCGGCTTCGGTATCGTCCAGAGCCTGATCGACTACTCATCGCAGAGCACCTACGGTCGCACCTTCGTGGTGGGCCTCCTCAATACCCTGCTGGTTTCGGCGCTGGGGGTACTGGCGGCGACGATCATCGGCTTTACCGTGGGCATCGCCCGGCTTTCGCCCAACTGGCTGATCGCCCGGCTGGCCAACGGCTATATCGAGATATTTCGCAACATTCCTCTGCTGCTGCAGATCTTCTTCTGGTACTTCGCCGTGCTGCGGACCATGCCGAGTGCCCGCGACAGTCTGTCGCTGGGTGAGGTGGTCTTCCTCAACGTGCGTGGACTCTATCTGCCCGAGCCGCTGTTCGAGTCCGGCTTCGGGCTGATTCCCCTGACACTGGGTATTGCCGTGGCGGCCAGCATCGGCCTGGTGATCTGGAACAAGCGTCGCCACGAGGCCACGGGCAAGCGCTTCCCGGCAGGCTGGATCTCGCTTGGGTTGATACTCGGCCTGCCGATGCTGGTGCTGGTCGTCACCGGCGTGCCGGTGACCTGGGATGTGCCGGAACTGACCGGCTTCAACTTCCGTGGTGGCATCACGATCATTCCGGAGTTCCTTGCCCTCTGGTTGGCGCTGTCGATCTATACCGCGTCGTTCATTGCCGAGATCGTGCGTTCGGGCATCCAGGCGATCTCCCATGGTCAGACCGAGGCCGCCCAGGCGCTCAGCCTGCCGCGCAACTTGGTGCTGCGCCTGGTGGTGGTGCCACAGGCCATGCGGGTGATCATTCCGCCGCTGACCAGCCAGTATCTCAACCTGATCAAGAACTCGTCGCTTGCCACCGCCATCGGCTACCCGGATCTGGTATCGGTGTTCGCCGGGACCACGCTCAACCAGACGGGACAGGCAATCGAGGTCATCGCCATGACCATGGCGGTCTACCTGACCATCAGCCTGCTGGTGTCGATGTTCATGAACTGGTTCAACGCCCGTGTGGCGCTGGTGGAACGCTAGGAGAGCGCCATGACAATTCAATCGAAGATGATCGATGCGCGCCCTGCACCCAGGAGCACCGTTGGCCCGGTGGCCTGGTTGCGCGCCAACCTCTTCAGCGGCCCGGTGAACACCGTGTTCACCCTGCTGGGGTTCTACCTGCTCTACATCCTGCTGACGCCGACGCTGCAGTGGGCCTTCATCAACGCCGACTGGATCGGCACCAGCCGTGACGACTGCTCCCGGGAAGGCGCCTGCTGGGTGTTCGTCAACGCCCGCCTCGGCCAGTTCATCTATGGGCTCTATCCCGGCAGCGAGATCTGGCGGGTCAACCTGACCTTTGCCACCTTCGCCGGGCTGATCGCCTGGCTGGCGATTCCACGGTTGCCCTACAAGCGCTGGATAGCGCTGGCGACGCTGGTGGGCTTCCCGCTGCTGGCCTACTTCCTGCTCTACGGCGGTCACTTCGGCCTGCGCGTGGTGGAAACCCATCGCTGGGGCGGGTTGATGCTGACCCTGGTGCTGGCGGTGGTGGGCATGGTGGGTGCCCTGCCCATCGGCATCATGCTGGCGCTGGGCAGGCGCTCGCAGATGCCCATCGTCAAGAGCTTCTGCGTGGTGTTCATCGAGTTCTGGCGCGGCGTGCCCCTGATCACGGTGCTGTTCATGGCCTCGGTGATGTTGCCGCTGTTCATGCCCACCGGGGTCAGCGTCGACCGCCTGATCCGCGCCTTCATCGGTATCACCCTGTTCCAGAGTGCCTACATGGCCGAGGTGATCCGGGGTGGTCTGCAGGCGATCCCGCGGGGCCAGGAGGAGGCCGCGGCTGCCCTGGGCATGGGCTACTGGAAGCGGATGGGCCTGATCGTGCTGCCCCAGGCGCTGAAGATGATGATCCCGGGTATCGTCAATACCTTCATCTCGCTGTTCAAGGACACCACTCTGGTCATGATCATCGGGCTCTTCGACCTGCTGGGTATCGTTCAGGCGGCCCTGTCCGACTCCCGCTGGCTGGGCTTTGCCCTGGAGGGGTATGTCTTCGCCGCCTTCATGTTCTGGGTCTTCTGTTTCAGCATGTCGCGCTATAGCCAGTATCTCGAGCGGAAGCTGCATACCGGCCATAAAAGATAAGGAACGCAAACAATGAATGAACAGGCGACAACTCCCAAGGCCGGCACCGAGACACCCATGGTCGAGATGCGCGGCGTCAACAAGTGGTACGGCGACTTCCACGTGCTGCGCGATATCGACTTCGAGGTCAAGCGCGGCGAGCGTATTGTCATCTGCGGACCCTCGGGCTCGGGGAAATCGACGCTGATCCGCTGTATCAATCACCTGGAAGAGCATCAGCAGGGCGAGATCGTGGTCGGCGGTATCCCCCTGACCCAGGATATCAAGCGCATCGAGCAGATTCGTCGCAGCGTGGGCATGGTATTCCAGCACTTCAATCTCTTCCCGCACCTGACGGTGCTGGAAAACTGCTGCCTCGCGCCCATGTGGGTGCAGAAGCAGCCCCGCCGTGAGGCTGAGGCGCTGGCCATGAGGTACCTCGAGCGGGTACAGATCGCCGAGCAGGCGCGCAAGTATCCCGGCCAGCTGTCGGGTGGTCAGCAGCAGCGGGTCGCCATCGCCCGCTCGCTCTGCATGCACCCCGAAGTGATGCTGTTCGACGAGCCGACCTCGGCGCTCGACCCGGAAATGATCAAGGAGGTGCTCGACGTCATGGTCGAATTGGCCAACGAGGGCATGACCATGCTTTGCGTGACCCACGAGATGGGCTTCGCCAAGACCGTGGCCGACCGGGTGATCTTCATGGATCAGGGCAGATCATCGAGGAGAACGCTCCGGAACCCTTCTTCAACAACCCCCAGTCAGAGCGTACCCAGCTGTTCCTCAGCCAGATACTGGGTCACTGAGCCGTGCCGGGTTCTGCGCCTGCGGTGCTGACCCGGCTAGATTGTCTCTCTCTACTTTGCTGCCAGTAGGCCACGACCCGGTTGCGGCCGGCCCCCTTGGCGGCATAGAGCGCCTGGTCCGCCTGAGCCATGGCCAGCGCCTGGCTATGGCTCAGGTCCTGGCCAACGGACAGCCCGGCGACACCGATGCTGATCGAGATGCCGACCTGATGGGATGACGGCCTTGCCGGCAGACTCTCCAGCGGGAAGGGGGTGTCGGCGATGCGACCCCGCAATCGTTCGGCCACCTGCATCACCTGTTGGTCGTTCAGACCGCTGACCACTATGGCGAACTCCTCCCCGCCCAGGCGAGCCAGGCCATCCTCGGATCGTAGCTCCTTGTCCAGCCGATCAGCCAGCAGCCTCAACAGTGCGTCTCCCGCCGGGTGCCCGTAGGCGTCGTTGATCTGCTTGAAATGGTCGATATCCACCAGCAGCAGGTGGTGTGGTGGCAGCTGCTCCGGTACCCCGCCCAGGGTTTCGGCCAGATGTCGGGTAAGGCCTCGGCGGTTCAGCACACCGGTCAGCTCATCGTATTCCGCTGCAATCATGGCGCGCTCTTCGCCCTGCTTGCGCTGGCTGATGTCGATGACCAGTCCGGCCAGTGCCTCAAGCCGGCCCGATTCGTCACAGACCACCTCGGTGACGATTTCATGCCATCGAGTGTCACCGTTCTTGCTGATGAGACGCACATCGAGGCGCAAATTCTTTCTGGCATCGGCCAGGCAGGTGCGCAGCTGAGACCAGAAGCGCAGACGGTCTTCCCTGACGATATGGGCCAGCAACCGTCTTAGCGGCACCCGGGCGTATTGGTCGGGGTAGCCAAGCGTGTTCAGCAGGGCGCGGGAACACCATGTCGAGCCGCTATGCGGATCGACCTCCCAGATGCCGCAGTCGGCCACCTGTTGGAACAGTTCGACCTGTCGGCGGCGGCTGGTGAGCTGATGGCGGTAGATGGCCGATGCAATGAGCTCGGCGGCGACGACCAGGGCTTGGAGTCCGGGGCCTTGCCACTCCAGGCGACGCTCGCAGTCATCGATGCCCAGCGTGCCCCACCACTGGCCATCGACCATGATGGGCACTGTGACCATGGACAGTATGCCCTGGCTTTCCAGGTTTTTGAGCAGTGAGCCGGAAGGCATTTCGGCAGTAATGAAACATTGGGGTTCGCCGCGCTGTCGTTCGGCAACGATGCGCTGATAGACCGGGTCGTCGAAGAGCGTCGAGAAGAAGCGAAAACGTTTCTGGGTGAGCTGTCGATAGTGGGGTGCGGCTGCCCATTCGAAGACGTAGTCCTGGACCACGACCTCTTGCTGTAGCTCGAGAAGCTGAAATATCCAGACGCGGCTGGCGCCGGATGCCCGGCCTAGCTCGGCCAGCAGCGCATCGACACCATCCCCCAGAAGCGCGCACTGATCAGCCCTCGGCTGCCGCTGGCTAGGGCACCAAGCAGGCGAGCATCGTCGGGGAAGACCGGTACCGGCATGGCAGTGATCCATCCATCGGGCGGTAACCGATCATAACATGGGTTAACAATCGGATAGCGCTGATGGGCGGAAAGTCCACCAAAGTCGCAGCTGACAGCGGCGTCGGCAAGGCAATCGCGTTGGCGGAAGCCGCCACCCTGGAGGTGGGTCGGTCAGATGGGGGAGCGGGTAGGTTTCAAAGGCTCGGCGGGGCGCGTAATCCGGGCACTTCCCAGCACGCTGGCTTCTGTCTCCAGGTGACGTGCCTCGCTGGTCCAGGCGGAATCCTCGGCGTGTACCGCTGGCCGACGCTCGAACGAACGAGTCATGACATCGCCCGGCGCAAAGCCCGGCCGGCTGTTCAGGTGATGGGGCAGCAGGCACAGCTCGGCGAGCAGGCGCAGGGTCATGGCGGCCAGCAGCCAGAGACCGCTACCCAGTGCCAGGGCCGGCCAGGCCGTGATCCAGTCGGTTGCCGTCAGCCATGGCGTGTGCGGCATCAGCCAGAGTGCGGCCGCGGTCAGCAGCCCGAGCTGAAGCAGCAGGTGGCAGAAAACCAGGGTGCCGCGAGAGAGCGGACGGCGGGGAAACAGGAATTGTTGCATTGAGGGATCCTCCCGTAGCGTGCACATCACGGCACGATGATTCTCACCGGCCTCCATGCCGACAATGCAGAATCCTACCTCAGATGATGTCCGGACGCAGCCGTTGATGATGGCAATCGTGTCGGGCGGCTCATGACAGCACAGTCAGGCTGGCGGGAGCCAGCGGTTCGCGATCGCGATGCCGGCTCAGCGGCTGTCCCTCGAGCGCCGTCAGCAGTATCTGCAGCGGGTCGCCGTGACTGACCAGGAGCACCGTTTCCCCGCTCAGCGTGTGCTCCAGTGCCTCGATCACCGCTTGCATCCGGCCGGCGACGCTGGCGACGCTCTCCACGTCATGTTCGACGTGTTCGGCGCTGCGTGCATCCAGCGCCCAGATATGGGGGTAGCGGTCGTCCGCCAGGCCTTCGAGGTCACCGAAGTGTCTCTCACGAAGGCGGGGCTCACGCTGCAGGGGTAGCGCGAAGTGGGACGCTGCCCGGGCAGCGGTCTCGGTGGTACGCAGGAAATCCGAATGAAGAATCCGCGTGGGTGTCGGCCAATGCCAGTCGGCGAGAAGGGCGTCGAGCTGGGAGAC
>NZ_AZQX01000225.1:0-21114 GCF_000568385.1 Halomonas sp. BC04 | reverse complement strand
GGCTTCATCGGCCTGGCCCTGGCACCGCAGCCGATACCGGCCGCTGCAGCGGCCTTCGCTGCTGGCCTGGGTTTCTACATGATGCATAGCACCCTGCAGATCAATGCCACCCAGATGGCGCCCGCTGCCGCGGCACCGCCATGGCGGTGTTCGCCGGCTGCCTCTTTCTCGGCCAGTCGGTGGGGGTGAGCCTGGGGGGTATCGTGCTGCGCCTGGCCGACAGCCTCTGGCTGCTGGCCACTGCCGGCGTATGGCTGCTGCTGCTCGGCCTCGCCTTCGCCTGGCTGCTGAGGCAGTGGCGCAGCGAACTCACGGCGCCTACCGCGCTGTCATAAACCGCCGTTGATCAGATCGTCCCGGAAGCCGGCGACCCAGCGCATGGCGTCTTCCAGCTCACCATTGTGGAAGACCCGCATCTCGATCTGGGGAAACAGCCTGTCGGCAAGCTTGGTGGTGGTCTCGATCCAGCGCTTGTCGGAGATCACCGCCGCACGCCTGAAGCGGCTGTACTCACCCAGCTTGCTAACCGCATAGGCCAGGTCACGCTGCAGGGCCTTGGCCGTCATGTGGTCGAAATTCGTCATATCAGCCAGCACGCCAATCTGCTCGTTGTGCTCGAGCTTCGCCTCGATGGCGGGAATCATCTCATCGTAGTCCTCGCCACGCAGCGTGCCCGAGATACGAAACGCTGCCACGTATTCGGGGGCGGGAAGAATCTCGATCATGGTTTCCTCCTTGGCTGAACACAACGCCCTCTGCTTTTCCTCAATATGGCAACTGGTACCTGTGCCGGTTCCCCGGTGCCATGTCGGTGAGCCGCAGCCAGCATGGTTTGCGAACCTCTCTCGACGGCGACCAGTTTATGGCAGTGCATCTCGCCACCTGCGGCAGGCACCCAGGGAAACACTGATTGATAACCTCGTCGGCTGGGGCACATACTGAGGAAAAATAACAACTGACGCCCCTCGACGTGGATACGACTGCAAATGCGGATTCGCCAATCATGCCGTCCAGCATGGTACTGGGCACGAAAACCGCTCACCTCGGTGATGCTATGTATCCCCTTGGCCGTCTCCTCCCCGACCGCCATTGCCAGCACCCATGACCCTGTGCGCCTTTCCGGTGTCGACTACCTTGGCGACCTGCCGACTCTAGTCGCCGTCGAGGAAGGCATCTTCCAACGCCATGGCCTGGCCATCGAGGTCGACCGCCGCGCCTCGGGCAGGCAGAACATCCAGGCCTTGCGCACCCAAGAGACCGATATTGCCCTCATGGCGCCGGCCCCCCTGGTACTCGAACTGCTGGCAAGCCCCAATACCGGAGCCGACAATGACCTGCTGATCCTGGCCAGTCTCGTGTATTCCAGCCGCCTCAACCATGTGGTGACACCCCGCAATTCCGGCATCCTGGTACCCGAAGACCTAGCCGGTCGGCGTATCGGCCTGATGGCCGGCACCAATGCCGAATTTCTCTGGTGGCTCTTTACCGCCCTCCATGGCATCGATCCCGACGAAGTCAGGGTCATCGACCTGCCCGTTTCGACCCTGCCAGGGGCGCTTGTCGAAGGAGATATCGACGCGGCTATCCTTTGGGAGCCCTGGACCTCGCGACTGGAGAGTCGTCTTTCCCATGACGACTTGACCTTTCTGCCAGGCAGCGACATCTACACCGAGAACTGGATCCTGGTCACCACTCGTGGAGTGCTGCAGCAACGGCCCGACACGGCGCACCGACTGCTATCCGCCTATCAGGAGGCCATTCGCATCATCGATACCGACCCGAAGGGGGCCCTGACGATGTACACCGAGGCCGTCGGGCTGGATACCCTCCATGCCCTGCATGATCCCTACCTGCCTCTCTTCGGGTTGAGTCTGGACTGGACATTGCTGGCATCCCTGCAACAACTGGTGCAATGGGCCCGAGATACCGATAAACCGATAGCAGATCCGGGCCCCAGTATCCTGTCCTGGATCGATGCCGGCCCCTTGCAGCAGCTCCTGCCGGGTGCCGCCAGCATCCCCATCCGTGACACGCCCCCCGAGGCACCCTCACCATGAAGCTGCTACGTCTCTCTCTCATCAGCATCGTAGGCTGCCTGCTGGGCCTGGCGATCCTGGTGTTGATGGGCGTCTACAGTCTGTCAAAGATGCAGGACAGGCATGATGAGCTGGCTTCATTGACGGCGCTCCAGAGCCGCATCGACAACTTCTCCGTGGCGAGTGATAACCTGCTTTTGCAAAGCGCCGACCCCGCACTCTGGGCGGCCTATCGAGACGAAGCCGCTGCCATCCAGGCCGGCTTGACCCCCTTGGCCGAGGAGCATCCCGGTGCCCAGCGGGCCATTCGCCATATCGGCTATATCGTCGAGGAGCTTTCACGTTTCTATGCACGACAGGATGACCGCTCAAGCGTCACCCGTGATGACCGCTTGAGCAGTGGCCCCTTGGCGCTTCCCCTGCGCAGCCAGATCATCATGAGCCAGGTCGCAGGCTATGGCGTCGCCATGGATACTGCCCTGCAGGAAGTCGTTCGTCAGCGTCAGGAGAGGATCGCCACAGCGACCCAGTGGCTCGCCATCGGTTTTGCCGCCGCCGCCGGTCTCTTCGGAGCCCTCTGCGTCGTCTCCTTCGGCCTGATCTTCAAGCGAATCAATGGTCCTCTGCGGGCCCTTTCCCACGCCGCCAGGCGGGCGGAAGCCGGTGAGCACGACGTACGTGTTCCGATAGTGGGTTCGGATGAATTCGCCGACCTCTCGCGCACCTTCAACCAAATGCTCGACCAGCAGGACACCATGGTCGAGACACTCTCCGGCGCCCTGGCCACCCGCCGGGCGCTGATCGACTCCCTCCCGGCCCATATTGCTCTACTGGATGGCGCCGGCAAGATCCTCGACGTCAACGACCAGTGGCGACACTTCGCCACCGCCAATGATTTCCTGGATTCCACCTTCGGCGTCGGCAGTAACTACCTCAGCGTGTGTCGTGCCGCCGTCGGCGCCTGCGCCGACGAAGCACTCGATGCGGGCAATGGATTGCAGGACGTGTTGAATGGCAACCGGGATTCCTTCACCCTCGAATATCCCTGTCACTCCCCGAATCAGCAACGCTGGTTCCGGATGATGGCCAGCCGGCTGGCACCTGGCCAGGAGTCCGCAGGCTTCCTGGGAGCCGTGGTGATGCACGTGGATATCACCGAACGTAAACTGGCTGAACAGGAACTCCAGCGGCAGGCCTACCAGGATCCACTGACGGGCCTCGTCAACCGACTGGGCTTCATCGAGGCCTTCTCGCGTCACGTCGACCAGCACGGCTGGAACCCGCAGGACATCATCGTCCTGCTGGATATCAGGGAAATGCGCAACGTCAATGATGCCCATGGCTATGACATCGGCGACCGCATGCTGATCAAGATGGCGCGACGCCTTGAAAAGCATCTCTGCGACCACACCCTGATCGGGCGCATCAGCGGTGATCAATTCATTCTCTTCCTGCCCGATGACCAAGCTATGGGACCCCGCGAGCGTCTCGATGCACTGGCCGAGATCTTCCATCGGCCGGTCCGAATCGGGGACATCATCATCGAGATCGGAGCACGCGGCGGCTATACCCTGCTTGGCGAGGACGAACGCAGCGCCGAGACCCTGCTGCACGAAGTGGAGATCGCCCTGCACGAGACCCGCCTGCACGACAGACATGAATTCTATCGCTACAACCGGGAAATGGACCGGCTTGCCCAACACCGCATCGACATGACCCGTGACCTTCGCCGGGCCCTGGAGGATGACCAGTTCGAGCTGCACTACCAGCCCAAGGTGGATCTGACCACCGGCCAGGTGGTCGGCTGCGAGGCGCTGATCCGCTGGATCCACCCGGAGCGCGGCATGCAGATGCCCGGCCAGTTCATACCGGTCGCCGAGCAGAGCCAGCTGATCGGCCCGATCGGCAACTGGGTGCTCTTCCAAGCCTGTCGTCATCTCCGCGAGTGGCAGGATGCAGGTCTCGATCTGGTCCGGGTGTCGGTGAACGTCTCGGTGGAGCAGTTCCGCCTGGGTGACTTCACCCGCAAGGTACAGGAGGCCCTCGAAATCCATGCCATCGTCCCCTCGGCGCTGACCCTCGAGATCACCGAGAGCGTCTTCAGCGAGGAGTCCGAGGCTCTGCGGCGACAGATCAATGACTTGCATGCGCTGGGGGTAAGGCTCTCCCTGGATGACTTCGGTACCGGCTATTCGTCACTGCTCTATCTGCAGCAATACCCCTTCGACGAGATCAAGATCGACATGGGGTTCGTGCGGCGAATCCTCGATGAGCCCCTCAACCGCAATATCGTGTCCATGATCCTGGGCATCAGCCAGGTTCTGGGGGCCGACACCGTGGCGGAAGGTGTGGAGAATACCGCCGTTCGCGATGTCCTGCTCGAGCTGGGATGCCGGATCGGCCAGGGCTACTATTACAGCATGCCCCTGGAAGTGGAGGACTTCCGCTGGTTGCTCGAGAAACATTCCCGTCTACCCCTGACGCCACTTCCCTCCCCGGGGGGGTCATGATGCGAAGCAGATCCCAGCCAGGAGATAGGATGAACAACACCGATACGACAGCGGATCACGGCGTCGTCAAGCGCGCCACCGGCATTCATCACCTGGATACGGCCACCCACGGGGGGCTACCGGCCGGTGGCGCGACCCTGGTGATCGGCCAGCCGGGATGCGGCAAGACGATTCTCGGCCTGCAGATTCTCGCCAGTGCACTGGCACGGGGGGAGGGCGGTCTCTTTATGAGCTTCGAGGAGTCCCGCGAGCAGATCCTCCGCAACGCCGATGCCTTCCGCTGGGGGCCGCGACTGCGCGAGTCGTCGCGCTGCGAGATCATCGACGGCCAGTCGATGAGGGGGGCCGAATTCTCCGGGGCCTTCGATATCGAGGGGCTGCTCGCCGTGCTGGATCACTGCGCCAGGCGCGCGGAAGGCAGCTGGATCATTCTTGACGGGATCGACCAATTGCTCCGTCGCCAACCCGACAGCCAGAGCGCCATCGATCAGATCGTCCAGCTCAATGACTGGAGCATCGAGCAGGGGTACTCCCTGGTGCTGACCGGCAAGCATACGGGCAATGACAGTTTGCAGCCGGATCATCTCACCGGCATCGAGTTCATGCTGAATACGATCCTGGTGCTGTCGAGCGTTCTGGTGGACAAGCGCCTCAACCGACGCTTCCGTATCGCCAAGTATCGGGGCACTCGCCACAACCCCAATGAGCTTGCCATGTTGATCGACGATACCGGCATCCAGCTCCCCTATGCCGTTCCCTTCGTCGCCGAGTCGGTCCCGGCCGCCGGCGAGCGCATCAGTACCGGGATCGAGCGCCTCGACAGGATCCTCGAAGGCGGCGTCTATCGTGGCTCGATCACATTGATCTCGGGCCAGCCCGGGACGTCCAAGACGACACTGGGGGCGGCCTTCGTCGCGGCCGCCGCCCAGCGAGGCGAGCGTGCGCTGCTGCTCAGCTTCGACGAATTCGCCCGCCAGATAGTGCGCAATGTCGCTACCCTGGACATCGACCTGCAGACACCCATCGACAGCGGCCACCTCAAAGTCGTCGCTCGAGCAAGCTGGGATAGCCTGGTAGAAGAACATTACATGGCCGTGCTGGCACTGCTCGACGATTTCCAGCCGGACTGCCTGGTCATCGACCCGGCCTCGGCTCTGCTCAAGTCGTCCGGTGCCGAAAACGCCTTCCTCGCCCTGGAGCGCCTCCTCGCCGAGACACGCACCCGGGGCATCACCACCATGCTCACCTCTCTGTCCGAGGCTGACGACCCCTTCGGCGAATCCTCCTGAGTCATGCCTCGACCCTCGCGGATACCTGGATCGTGCTGCGCTATCAGATCAACGGTGGTGAGCGTAATCGCTCACTGTCGGTAGTCAAGTCGAGGGGGACCGCCCACTCCAACCAGGTCCGTGAGATGACTCTCTCACCTGAGGGCGTCGATCTTGCCGATGTCTACCCTTTCGGCAGTGAGGTCTTGATGGGCACGGCGCGTGCGCAGAAGGAGAGCGAAGAAGCCGCCCTGCGTCAACGCCTGGTCAAGGAGCGCCTTCACGAGCAACAACGGCTGGAGCTGGAGATCGAAAAGACTCGTGGCCTCATCCAGCAGGGCCAGTCCGAGCTTGTGCGCCTGCAGGAAGCACTCATGAACGAGCATCACGACCAGACGCAAACCGATCGTGGGGCGGAACGTCATCAGGACAGCATCCTTCGACGCCGGGATCCCGGCCAAGGAGGACAGGACCAGTGAACAGCGCTCTCGCAGACGACACGCACCCGCATGACCCCGCTCTCATCCTGTTCGTGACCGGTGAGGCACCCCGGTCCCGCCGGGCCCACCTCAACCTGACGGCCGCCCTCGAGGCTAGCGGTATCGGTGATGTCCAGCCCCGCGAGATCGATTTGCTGGTTGAGCCGCAGGAAGCCATCGACTTTGGCATCTTCGCCACACCCGCCCTGATGCACATCGATGCGTCGGGAACCCGCAGAGTGCTCTACGGAGACCTCTCCGATGAACACAGCCTGAGAGACTTCCTCTCGGCACTCTGATAGTCATGGCGATGATAGCGACAAGCATGCTCAACCAACTCTGCTGCGCATCACGCCTCTCAGCGAGTCTTTGTTGGAGTGAGCTTACCCAATCATCGTGCATTAGCGTCCATACATGCACGGACCTACCCGGACTCGTCGCTCGCGGCGGTGGTGCCTGGCGCCCGCCTCTCAAAAGCCTCGGCATTGGGGCAGAACGCTCGACACTCTTCCCGCTGGGCGTCCTGGCGTAGCGCCAGCCAACATGTGGCAACCTTGGGGCATGCGCTGCAGACGGTACGCAGGGCGTGGATGGACGGATCCCGGCTGCAGGTGACCGGATCGAGGCCGAAGCGTCGCATCATCTCGGGCAGCAGCGTCTCGACGGGAGAAAAATCCGTCAGCTCCCGGGCAGCCAGACAGCGTGCGATCGCCTGCTCCAGCGATGGGCTCATGGGGTAGGCCAGGTCATGAATGAGCAGACTCAGGGCCTTTGGCTCACAGAACCTGAGCTCGAGCAGGGTCCGCTCGCCTTCCAGATAATCGGCCAGCTGTTTCTCGTCACTCGGAGGCGAACGAGGCTTGTTGTAGTATCCCTGTTTATTCATCAAGGCATTCCTCGACAGCCAATCCTTAACCGTAGTTCGTCCGCCGCATCTCGCCTTGATCCCGCTCAATATATGGTCAATGGAGTAAGCCCTTGCTTACCCCAAGCCGGCCGTATCCATTATTCGGGAGTGGCATCCTCCACGCCCCGCCAGGCCTCCTCGATCGCCTCTCTCACCAAGGCCACATCGGGAATCCGATGGGCCAGCGCCAGCGCCAGCTGGGCCAGGAAGAGCCGCTCCTTCGCTTCGGGCAGTTCATCCAGCGTGATGGCCAGCGTCTCGTAGACCTGCTCCAGGTCGGCAAAAGGCAGTGTGGTATCGGTCATCTCATTCTCCTCCCAGAGCGGTGGCGATTGCGGCATCGAGAAGGGCAGGGTCGAAGTGCTTCCAGCGCACCCCCACATGGCGGTCGGGGCGTACCAGGTAGGCCGTGCCATCGCCGGCGCCATAGACGTCGAAGACACTTCCGTGCGCATCCACCAACTGGCTGCCGAACGCCCGCGGCGATGCCTTGCGGCCGATGACCAGCACCTCGAGGTCCGGTTCCCGGGCTTGCAGGCTGGCCAGGCCATCCCGCAGTGACGGCGTGATCGTGCCATCGTCGCTGAACAGCAGCAGGCTGAAGCCCCTACCCAGGTGATCGAGCAGGTAGTCCTCCTCCCCCAGGCGGCGATTGATCAACGGCGCCCCGGGCACCGGGCCGGCGGCGAAGTCATCGCCATCGGCCAGAGTCAGCGGGCTCTCGGCATAGGTGTAGGGGGTGACCTGGCGGGGGTCGGCGAAGCCGCTGGCATAGTCGTTGTTCACCGCCAGGGAGAGGGCGGCATCGCGCATCAGCCGGTAGCCACGGCTTGGCGGGGTCATGAAGCGGGTGCTCTTGCCGGCGTTGGCGAATACGTCCAGGGTGGCACCCCGCCGCTCCGGGCTGTAGCTGTCGAGCAGCCGATCCGGCGCCCTGCCGTTCAACACCCAGGCCAGCTTCCAGGCGGCGTTCGCGGCATCGGCGATACCATTGTTGAGCCCACGGACGCCGAAGATCGGCACCAGGTGAGCGCTGTCGCCAATGAACAGCAACCGGCCATGACGATAGTCGTCCAGCGCCAGAGTGTAGGCCTTGTAGAGGCTCCACCACTCCAGCTCCCAGTCGTCGCCTTCGCCCAGCATTTCGATGATGGTGCCGACCCGCTCACGGATGCTGGCCTCCTCCACCGCCTTGTCGGGGTCTTCATCCGGCAGCAACTGATAGTCGATCCGCCAGATATCGTCGGGCTGCTTGTGCACCAGCAGGGTGGACTCGGGCATCACCGAGGGGCTGAAGAAGGCGCGCCGCTCGGTGGGGAAATCGGATCTCAGCCGCACGTCGGCGATCACGTAGCGGCCCTCGTAGGCTTCGCCATGCAGGGCCAGGCCGAAGGCCTTGCACACCACGCTGCGGGCGCCGTCTGCGGCCAGCAGGTAGTCGGCCTGAAGGCGATAGTCGCCCTCGGGGGTGGTCACGTCGAGAGTCACACCCCTGCCATCCTGGCTCACCCCGGTGGCCGCCTGCTTCCAGCGCAGCTCGATCAGCGGTGAGTCCATGGCCTTGTCGATCAAAAACTGCTCGATGTACTGCTGCTGCAGGTTGACCATGGGCAGGAAACGCTCCTGCTCGGAGTGGGGCATCTCGAAGCGGTAGATCTCACGGTCGCGAAAGTAGGTGCGCCCCCGTGTCCAACCCAGCGCCTTGCGGGTGAAGCGCTCATGAACGCCCAACTGCTGGAGGATCTCCAGGCTGTGACGGGACAGGCAGATGGCCCGCGAGCCATCATTGACGGTGTCCTTGTCGTCCAGCACCACCGAGGCGATACCGTGGCGGGCCAGCTCCAGGGCGGCGGTCACCCCCACCGGGCCGGCACCGACGATGGCCACTCGGTGGCGAACCGACCGGCCATCCAGTTCGGCAGGACGCACGAAGGGGAAATGGGGATAATCGAAGTACAGTGAATCGTGCTCGTCTCTTCCGGCGGGGCGCATGGTCACTCTCCTGTCAGGGCTATCGTGGCGCTGACCAAAGCCTATCCTGAAGTAGACAGGAGCACTGTCCCGGGAAAGAGGGGACAGCCTCGATGATTGAGGTAGTGAATCCGGCATGACAGAACGGCATGAAGATACGTTTGTACTCAGCTGGCCGTCGCTGGTTCCGGCGATGGCCGCCTGCGTCGATGCCATGGGCAACGAAGGCTTCGATGACGCCTTGCTCGAGCTGCTGCGCCGGGCGGTTCGCATCGAGCAGTGCATGATCTTCGCCTACGACAGCAGCGACGAGATCAACTGCCTTCTGGCCGCCAACGAACGTCAGCCCCGGGTCGCCGGTCGCCTGGCCCAGCTCTATGCCGGCGGTCTGTTCCGCCAGGACCCCAACTACCAGCGCCTGAGACAGCTGGTCGATGCCAAGGGCGAGCGCCCCGCCGAACTGACGACGATGCAGGCAGAGGCCATGCCGCCAGGCTACCAGAGCCATCTCTTCGCCTTTCCCGACCTGGTCGACAAGGTCTCGTTGACCATACCAGGCCAGGACAGCATCTATTATCTCAACCTCTACTGCGGCGTGACCGCGGGCCCCTTCACCGAGGATGACCTGGCCTGCCTGGATAGCCTGGCGCCACTGCTGTCCAGCCTGATCCGGCGACACTATGGCAGCACTCGCTCTCTCTCCCAGCGGCCCAGCGCTGAGGAAACCGCCGTGCTTACCCCATTATCTGATCGTGAACGCCAGCTCTGCCTCTATCTGCTGCGCGGCCACACCCTCAAGACCGCCGCCGCCGAACTCGACATCGCCCCCTCCACCGCCGAGACCTACCGCAAGCGCGCCTACGCCAAGCTCGGCGTGCCCTCGAAAGCTAGGCTGGTGGCACTGTGTCGGCAGAGTTGACCAAAAGGCCACCCCCGGCACGAGAGCCGGGGGTGGCCTATCCGCAAAGGTGGATGGCCAGTCAACGTGAGGGCTGAGGCGTGGCAGTGGTGACGTCACCGGCCTGGCCGGCGGCTCCAAGGTCGGTGGCAATGGCTTCGCCCTGCTCCGCCCACAAGCGCCGTTCCTCTTCGGTGGCACGTGGTGAGAACAGGCCGGTCTGGGCGTAGATCAGGCCGATCACCGGAGAGAGCCAGCAGGCAAAGGCCAGCGGGATGTAGAGCAGGTTTTCCACGTTGCCGTCGGCGATACCCAGCGCCAGGGCGCTGATCACGAAGGCACCGCCGGCGTTCCAGGGTATCAGCGGCGAGATGAGCGTCCCGCCTTCCTCGATGGCACGGGACAGGTTCAGGGTCGAATACCCCATGCCGCGGTAGGTGGGCGCATACATGCGGCCGGGCAGGGCGATGGAGAGGTAGGGGTCGCCGGCGACCAGGTTGGTGGAGACGGAAGTCAGCACCGCCGAGGTCTGCAGGCCCTTGAAGCTGCTCACCTTGGTCATGATCGCGCTGATGATGGTCTGCAGACAGCCGGTCTTCTCCAGCGCACCACCGAAGCCCAGGGCGATCAGCACCAGCGAGATGGTCCACATCATCGACTGGATACCACCACGGTTGAGCAGGCTGTCGATGGCAGCGACACCGGTCTCTATCGCGTAGCCGCTATTGGCATAGGTGAGCACGTCATGCACGCCGACGCCTTGAACGATCATGGCGGTCACCGCACCGGCCAGGACCCCGGCGAACAGCGACGGGATCGGCGGCATGCGCTTGACCGCGAGCACGATCACCAGCACAGCCGGCAACAGGAGCCAGGCAGAGATGGTGAAATTGGCCTGCAGGGCCGAGGTAATGGCGTCGATCCTTTCGAAGGACGCGGTCGCGTCGTCGATCATGGTGAAGCCCGCCACCAGATAGATGACAAAGGCGATCAGCATGGCCGGAACCGTCGTCGGCATCATGTTCTTGATATGCGAGAAGACGTCCGTGCCGGTCACCGCGGGAGCGAGGTTCGTGGTGTCCGAGAGCGGCGAGACCTTGTCGCCGAAGAAGGCGCCCGACACCACCGCACCGGCGGTCCAGTACATCGGTATATCGAAACCCGCGCCGATGCCCATCAGGGCGAGGCCCACCGTGCCGACCGTACCCCAGGAGGTGCCCAGCGCCAGGGAGACGATCGAGCAGAGCAACATGGCCGCCCCGAGGAAGATAGCCGGCGAGAGCAGCGTCAGGCCATAGTAGATCAGGGTCGGCACGGTACCGCTGGCGATCCATACGCCGATGATCATGCCGACGCAGATCAGCACCGAAACGGAGGGCAGGGAGACGTGGATGACGTGGAAGACGCCCTCTTCGATCTGCTTCCACTTGAAGCCCAGCTTGACCCCCACCAGCGCCGTGATGGCCAGCCCCATGGCCAAGGGAATATGGGGCGTGAAATCGCCGAAATAGAACAGCTGCACCCCCAGAATCAGCAACGTCAGCACGACGGGAGTGAGCGCGAGTTTCAGGCTTGGTCGTTGAAGTTCAACAGGTTTTATTGGAGTTGTCATGTGAAACACCTTGGGTTTGATGTGTGTTTTACTGCCACTTACCCACAAGACTCATTGTTTGTCATATTGGCTAGGAATTGGCTCCAAATAACGCTAAATTGATTTACCTTTGTCCTCGATAACAATAAATAGTAGGCAATATGGCTATTAAACTGGATCGCATAGATCGCCGTATCCTGAATCAGCTACAGGAGCATGGACGCCTCCCCATCGTGGAGTTGGCGAGCCGGGTGAACCTCACCAAGACGCCCTGCGCCCAGCGAGTGCGCCGACTCGAGCAGGCCGGTATCATTCGCGGCTACCGCGCCGACCTGGACCCGGAGCAACTCGGTGCGGGTCATGTCCTGGTAGTGCTGGTAACGATGGAAAAGACCAGCGAGGACGCCCTGGACCGGTTCAACCAGGCGGTGCGCCTTATTCCCGAAGTGCAGGGCTGCTACATGGTGGCGGGCAACTTCGATTACATGCTCAAGGTGAGAACCCACGATATTTCGCATTACCGTGCCGTGCTGGTGCAGCAGATTGGACGACTGCCGAACGTTCACCAGACACACTCCTTCGTCGTGATGGAGCTGGTAAAAGACGAAGTGACAGTACCGGTGCCCATCGACCCTCTCCCTAAGCCAACGCCAGTCTCAGCTCAGTACCCGCAGGCATTGCCCCGTGTGGTAGAGCGTGAAGCCCCCCTCATAGCCTGCACTTCGAAGCGCCCTGGCGCGTATCGGCTGCGGGGAGCGAATCGGCAGGGGCAACAGGGCGTCATCACCGGAGACCAGGTACCGGGCAAAGCCCTTGCCCACCACGGTGCCGGTAGTGATACCGCGGCCGTTGTAGCCCGACACCCCCAGCACGCCGGGAGCGAGTTCGAAAAGGCGCAGCGTATGGTCGGGCGTGAAGGCAATGCGCCCCGTCCAGGTGCACTCCCACTCGACGTTTCCCAATTGAGGAAAGTAGTGGCGCTGTATGCGGTTGGCCCAGCAGCGCAGGTACATAGAGGGCCTCCCCTCCCCCTTGCCCAGGCTGCCGAGGATCAGCCGGCCCTCGGCGTCGCGGCGCATGCTGCTCAGCACCATGCGGGTATCCCAGGCGCTTGGCGCTCGGGCAGGATGTCGCCGGCGATTTCTTCGGCCAGGGGCCGGGAGGCGACCTGAAAGAAGTAGCCGGGAAAGAAGTGATGGCGAACCTCGTTCCAGTGATCCTCGGTGTAGGCGTTGGTGGCGAGCACCAGCCGCGGCGCCGAGACGCTGCCAAGCTCGGTGGTCACCCGCCAGTCATCCCCCGCTTTGGCAACGCCGGTGGCAGCACTCCGGGTGTACAGGCGTGCCCCGGCCGCCTTGGCGGCCCTGGCCAGGCCCCGTGTGTAGGCGGTGGGGTTGAGGGTGCCGGCTCGGCGATCGAGAAGCGCCCGGCGGATGCGCCGGGTACCCACCTTTCCCGGCAGGCGTCCGCCTCGAGGAGTTCCACCGGCGCACCGCGTCGCTGAAACTGTTCCGCTCGACGCGCCAGCTCCTGCTCGCCCCCGCCATTGTGAGCCAGGTGCAGGCTGCCCGTGCGGGTCGCCTGACAGTCGATGCCGTGCCGTTCGATCAGCGAAAAGACTTCCGCCGGAGCACCGCCCAGAATGGCGTTGGCACGCTCGCCGAGCGCCTCACCCAGCACGGTGCGAATATCATCCGGTGGAATCCACAGTCCCGCATTGACCAGGCCGACGCTGCGCCCCGAGCCGCCACTGGGGATATCCCCCGACTCGAGCAGGGTCACGTCGATGCCGGCTTCGGCAAGGTGCAGGGCGGTACTCAGTCCGGTGATGCCGCCACCGATCACCACCACATCGGCCGCGTGATCGCCCTGCAGTGCCTCCCATTTCAAGGGCGGCTCCTGAGAGGTGGACTGCCATAGACAGCGCTCTTCCATGGTGCCTCCCGTGCTTGAACCGGTTATCGAGGGCTGCGGCTGACCATGACGCCGGAGCCCGGCCACGCTCAATCGAAGCGGATTCCCTGCGCCAGGGGCAGTTCACGGGAGTAGTTGACGGTGTTGGTCTGGCGGCGCATGTAGCTCTTCCAGACGTCCGAGCCGGACTCGCGGCCGCCGCCGGTCTCCTTCTCGCCGCCGAAAGCGCCGCCGATCTCGGCGCCGCTCGGCCCGATGTTGACGTTGGCGATCCCGCAGTCGCTGCCCTGGTCGGAGACGAAGGTCTCGGCCTCGCGCACGTCGGTGGTGAAGATGCACGACGACAGGCCCTGGGGCACGTCGTTGTTCAGCGCCAGCGCCTCGTCCAGGTCGCGATAGCTCATGACATAGAGAATCGGGGCGAAGGTCTCGTGCTTGACCAGCTCGTCCTGGCCTTCGACCTCGACAATGGCCGGGGCCACGTAGTAGCCGTCGGGATAGGTCTCGGCCAGCCGGCGTTCGCCGCCGAACACCCGTGCGCCCTGCTGACGGGCCCGATCCAGGGCGGACTGCATCTGGTCATGGGCCTGGGCGTCGATCAGCGGACCGACGAGATTCCCCGCCATGGGGTCGCCGATACTGATACCCGTGTAGGCCGTTTTCACCCGCTCGAGCACCTCGTCACGAATGGACTCATGGACGATCAGGCGACGCAGGGTGGTACAACGCTGGCCGGCGGTGCCCACCGCCGAGAAAAGGATCGCACGCACCGCCATGTCCAGGTCGGCGCTGGGTGCCAGGATCATGGCGTTGTTGCCGCCGAGCTCCAGGATGCTGCGACCGAAGCGGGCGGCGACACGCGGCGCGACCTCGCGGCCCATGCGGGTGCTGCCGGTGGCGCTGATCAGCGGTACGCGAGGGTCGTCGGCCAAGCGCTCGCCGGCCTCGCGGTCGCCGAGAATGACCTGGCTGAGGTCCGCCGGGGCGTCGTCGCCGAACTCGGCCATGGCGCGCTCCAGCAGCGCCTGGCAGGCCAGGGCACTGAGTGGGGTCTTTTCCGAAGGCTTCCACAGCAGACTGTTGCCGCATACCAGCGCCAGGGCGGCATTCCAGGCCCAGGGAGCCACCGGGAAATTGAAGGCTGTGATCAGGCCGACCGGCCCCAGCGGATGCCAGCTCTCGCGCATGTGATGCCCCGGGCGCTCGGAGGCGATGGTCAAGCCGTATAGCTGACGCGACTGGCCGACCGCCAGGTCGCAGATATCGATCATCTCCTGCACCTCACCGAGGCCTTCCTGGAGGATCTTGCCGCACTCCAGAGTCACCAGGGTACCGAGGTCCTCCTTGTGGCGACGCAGCTGCTCGCCGAACAGGCGAACCAGCTCGCCGCGACGGGGCGCCGGTACCCGGCTCCACTGCTCGAAGGCCTGCCGGGCGCGTGCGATACGCGACTCGACCGCACCCGCTCCCTCGAGCGCGATGCGGCCGATCTCGGCGCCGTCAGTGGGCGAAGTCACGACGTGATCCCCCTGGCGGTACTTGTCCTGGCTCACGCCAAGGCGCTGCATCACGGTATCGATCATGCTTCCCCCTGCGACTTGTGTCTTCATGGAATACCCAAGCAGTATTGAAGCAACGGGTGGCCTGCCTCAAACGACGTTTTTTACGGAGGTCATTCCATTTTTTCCGATGGGGTACCACGATGAGCCGACGCCACCTGCCAACCCTGACCGCCATGCAGTGCTTCGAGGCTTCGGCCCGCCACCTCAGCTTCACCCGCGCTGCCGCTGAGCTGAGCCTGACGCAGAGCGCCGTCAGCAAGCAGGTTGCCCAGCTCGAGTCGATCCTGGAGCACCCGCTCTTCCGCCGCGTCCGCAAGCGACTGCAGGTCACCCCCGAGGGGTCGCTCTACCTGACCGAGGTGCGCAAGGTACTCGCCCAGGTCGAGATGTCGACGCGCTATATGCAGTCCTATGGGGGGCAGAGCGAGGTACTCAACATCACCACACTGCCGACCTTCGGCGCCCGCTGGTTGATTCCCCGACTCAATGGCTTTCGCTTTCGCCATCCCAACGTCTACCTGAACATCAGCAACCGGGTGGAACCGTTCGACCTGGAAGAGGCGCGTGTCGATGTGGCTTTCTTCTTCGGCATGGTGCCTGGCCGAAGGCCGAGTGCATCAAGCTGCTCGATGAGGAAGTGGTGCCGGTCTGTGCACCGACCGTGGTGCCGGAGGGCGGCATCGAGGACCCGCTGGCGCTGACCGAGCTGGTGCTGCTGCAGAGCGCGACCCGTCCGGAGGCCTGGCACGACTGGTTTGCCGCCCAGGGGGTCTTTACCGCACACAGTTACCACGGCCCGCGATTCGATACCTTTTCCATGTCGCTACGAGCAGCCCGGGCGGGCTGTGGCGTGGCATTGGTACCGCGCTTTCTGGCCGAAGAGGAACTCGAGGCGGGCCAGTTGATCGTTCCCTGGACCTTTTCCCTGGCCAGTCGTGATGCCTACTACCTGGCCTATCCCGAACACAAGGGCGAGGTGGGCAAGGTCAAGGGCTTCATCGAATGGATCCTCGAGCACCTCGAGGCACCGGCCAAGGGTTGAGGCGACAGGCGGCCTGCCGACGCCTAACGCCAACGGCTACCTGGCAGGAATTTTTGGAATGGCTGGCTTGGAAGGGCTGGTTTGGAATAGCTGGTCAGGAACGCCTGAGCTGCCGGGCGCCTGCTCAAGGCGCCCTTTTGCGACAGCAACGGGCCGCCGTCAGATCTTCGCGGCCTGGCGGTCGAAGGCTGCGGCGTTGGGGCAGAAGGCACGGCACTCATCGGCATCGGCGTCACGACGCATGGCATGCCAGCAGTAGCCGGCCACCGGGCAGGCGTTGCAGTTGCCACGCAGGCTGGGATAGCTGCTGTGCCCGGCGACGCTCGACTCATCCAGGCCGAAACGCTGCAGCATGGCCGGCATCAGGGTATCGGCCGGCACGAAGGCACGATAGCCACCCCGGTCGAGATGCCGTGCCACCTCGCGCTCGAAGGCGGGCTCCAGCGGCGCCTTGAGGTCCTTGAGCAGCTCGCTGTAGTCCCGCGGCGCCTCCTGCTCCATCTCGCGCACCAGCCGGGGGGTGGTAGCACGATAGGTGCGCTCACAGATACGATCCCACCATGAGTTCCGCGAAGACTTCGGTGTGTGGTTCATGAGGACTCTCCCGTCAGGTACGTTTTCGACAGTATCGTCCCCTGGCCTCTTTCCCACATTGACACGGGTCAAAATAGTTTCAATTGAAACAAAATGACTACCATTGGCCTGAACGGCAGCGAGCACGGCCATGGCCGTGCTCGCAGGTCTCCCTTTGCCAACCGAAATCAGGCCTCGGGATCGATCACCTCATCGGCCGAAAGCCCCGCTTCCTCACCGGCGGCTGTGAGCTGCTCGAGGAAGTAGGCCCGGGCGGCCCCGCCGTCGACGCCCTTGCGTTCCGCTTCCGCCTTCCACTTGCCCGGCAGTTCGGCCGCCATCTGCTTGAAGCGCTCCACCTCCTCGGCCGGCAACTCGATGAAGCTGTTGCCCTGCTCTTCGGCGAACTCGATGCCGCGCACGTCGACCACGTCCATCATGTAACCGAACAACCGTGAAAGGCGCTCGCCGGAGACGCTTTCGATCGCCTCACGGTCCTCCTCGGAGAGCGAGGCCCAGGTATCGGGATTCATCACCAGCGAGAAGCTCCCACGATAGAAGCCGCCGGGCATCTGCACCGTATTGGGCAGCACCTCGGCCAGGCGGAAGCTCTTGAGGCCCTCCAGCGTCAGCATGGCGCCATCGATGACGCCCTGGGTGGCGGCCTCGTAGGTGCCGGCCGGCGGCAGCGCGACGCCGGTGAGGTCCAGGGCGTTGGAGATATCCGCCATCACCCCGCCGCCGATACGCACCCGCTTGCCATCGAGGTCGTCCAGGCTTGCGATCGACCGGTCGAGGAACAGCGCACCCGGGCCATGGACGCCCACGCCCAGCAGTTCGACGCCGCGATGCTCGCCTGCCTCGATGAAATACTCATTGTGGGTGCGCCAGTAGGCAACCGAGGCATCTTCCGAGGGGAAGTCCTCAAAGGTGGGCAGCTCGGGCAGCTTGGTCAGTTCGAAGCGTCCCGGCATCAGGCCGTGGAACAGCCAGGTGACGTCGGCCACGCCATCGGCGATCAACTCCATCTGTGCACCCGGGGGGCCCAGGTCATGCACCACGTTGACGGTGACGCGGCCTTCGGTAGCCTCCTCGACCCAGCTCGCCCAGGTCGGCCAGACGATGGTGTTGACACCATGGTTGGGCCCGGCCCAGGTGCTGACCTGCAGCTCGGTGGCGGCGGCGCCCTGGAAGGCGCCGAGGGAGAGAGCGGTGAGTGTCGTCAGTGTCGCCAGTTTCTTCATTGTCGTTCCTCGTGAGTCCCGGTTGTCAGGGGTGGCGTACGTGGATTGCGTTGTTGTTGATGGTGTTTACGTGTCGTCCGGTCAGAGCGCCAGCACCAGGCGCTTGCCCCTGGCCCTGGAACAGCAGCTCATCAGCCGGTCCTGGCTGTCGCGCTCAGCCGGGGTGAGCACCTTGTCGCGATGGTCGACCTCGCCTTCGACCACATCGACCTGGCAGGTCCCGCACAGGCCCTCCTCGCAGTCGCTGGGCACATCGACACCGGCGGTCCGCAGGACCTGAAGCAGTGTCCGGTCCGGCGGGACTTCCAGGGTCAGCTCGGAGTCGGTGAGCTCGACCCTGAAAGCATGCTCCTTGACCGGGTCCAGCAGCGTACCCGCCGAGGTGAAATGCTCCACGTGCAGGCTGCCGTCCGGCCAGTGTTCGGCGCCGATCTCAAGCGCCTCGAGGAGCCGCTCGGGACCGCAGCCATAGAGCAGCGTATCCTCGCGGGGCTCGGCCAGCAGCGAGGACAGGGCGAGCCGCCGTCCCTCGTCTTTCGGGTAGAGGTGCAGGGCCTTCCCATGATCGCGCTCGAGCCGCTCGATGAAGGCCATGCTGGCGCGCGCGCGCCCGGCATAGTGCAGCTCGTAGGACTTGCCCAGGCCTTTGAGACGATCGGCCATGGCCACGATCGGCGTGATGCCGATGCCGCCGGCGATCAATACGTAATGCTGGGCCGATTCGTCCAGGCGAAAGTGGTTCTTGGGCCCACGAACACGCAGCTCGATCCCCTCACGAACCGACTCATGCATCCAGCGCGACCCGCCGCGCCCGGCTTCTTCACGCAGCACGGCGATGCGCCAGTCGCCGGCCCCTGCCGGGCCACACAGCGAATACTTGCGGGCCTCGCCGTCGGGCATCACCACGTCCAGGTGCGAGCCCGCCGTCCAGGCAGGCAGCTCTCCCCCCACGGGGTCGGAAAGGGTCACGCCGAGCACGCCATCGGCCTCGGGCTCGGCCCGGGTGACCGTGACGCGGCGCACGATGGCGCGGGCCTCGGGGGCGCCCACGGGAAAGTCCCGCTGGGCGGTTCGCAGGGCCGGGTCTCGGCGCTCCGGATTCTGCGACGGGTCCCAGTGCACCCAGACCGCTTCGGGGCCGCGGAACGACGTATTGGGCAGGAAGGTGAACGTCTGCTCCTCCAGCTCGAGATGCGGCAGGCGCCGGGTGAACTCCTCGAGGAAGATGCGCATCTCCATGCGTCCCAGGTTCTTGCCCATGCACTGGTGACTGCCGTAGCCGAAGGTGAGGTGATCGACGGCATTGTCGCGGTAGATGTCGAGCTCGTCGGGATTCTCGAAGTGGCGCGGGTCGTGGTTGGCCGACGCCGTGACCATCAGGATCTTGCCCTCCGCGGGGATGGTGACGCCCCCCACCTCGACRTCGCGCGTAGCGCGACGCCGCCAGGCCACCACCGAGCCGGAGTGGCGCAGGCACTCCTCGGCCGCCGCGGGGATCAGCTCGGGGTTGTCGCACAATTCGGCCCACACCGGGGGGCGCGAAAGCAGCTGGCGGAAGGCGTTGGCGGTGGCCAGGGCCGTGGTCTCGTGGGCAGCCACGATGATCGCCATCATCATCGAGTGCAGGTAGTTGTCGGTGACGACATCCGGCTTCTGCCGGTTCTTCTCGATCATGTCGTACATCCAGCCGTGGCCGTGCGGCTGGCGCTGCATCTTCTCCAGCACCTCGCCGGAGTACTGCCAGAACTTGCCGACACTTTCTGCCACTTCGAGCTGCTGGTCGGGCGAGGGGCGCCCCCAGGTGTTGAGGGTGTGCGCCACCGAGAAGCGGCGCAGTTGGTCCATGTCCTCCTCGGGCACGCCCAGGAAGTGCAGTGCCACCGTGAGCGGCACTTCCCAGAACATCTCGGCGACCAGGTCGGCCCGACCACGGTCGATGATCGCATCGAGCTTCTCGCGCACCAGGCGCCTCACCATCGGCGCATGGGCCTCCAGCGCCTCGGGGGAGAAGGCCTCGAGCAGCTCGCGGCGCCGGGCCATGTGTGCCGGCTCGTCCTCGTTCACCAGGGTGCGATTCATGCCGTAGTCGTAGCGCTCGAGTACCGCCAGGGCTTCGTCACTGGGCGGGGTGATCTTCTCCAGGGCGATCGACGGGGAGAATGTGATGTTGTCGCGGAAGATCGCCTTGATGTCCTCGTAGCGGCTCACTACCCAGTAGCCCAGCCTGGGGCTGTAGAACACCGGCTCCTGGTCGCGGGACCAGCGCAGCGCTTCGGCGGGATCCAGTTGATAGGACGCCTCGAAGGGATCGAAACCGGCAGCGGCAGCAGAAACGGGGCAGCCAGTGGGCGATACGGCCTCTTGATGGCTGGCCTGATGGAAGGGGCATCCGCCCGCTTCAGCACTGGCCCGTTGGGAAACTGACGTCATGGTGACTCCACGTGAACGGTCTGGCATCTCGACTGTGCGTGCATGGCATTACTGCAACTGCCGTTGGCGTTCCGGCGATGACCTTTCCATGCCTTAACTTTTATCGCACACTTAGTTTCGTTTAACGAACGCAGTTGAGAAAATAGGCCCTTTCGCCGGCGACGTCAAACGTCGACCTGGCTGCGCTACCATGGCAGTGCCATGCTCACCCACCGCTACCCGAGGTACCGCCACCGATGTCCACTACCCTGCAAACCCTGGATCGCGGCCTGAGCGCCCTTGAGCTGATCGCCGAGCACAGCGAGGGCATCACGATCGCCGAGCTCGCCAGGCAGCTGGATGTGCATCGCGCCATCGCCTATCGCCTCGTCGCCACCCTGGAGAGCCACTCCCTGATCACGCGAACCGCCGAGGGGCCGATACGGCTGGGGGCGGGCATCGCCCTGCTCGCTTCACGCTTCGAGCCACAGCTGCGCGCGGTGGCCCAGCCGCTGCTGCAGGCACTAGCCAAGGCAACGCGGGCCACGGCGTTCATCTCGGTCGCCCAGGGGGAAGAGTGCGTGGTGCTCATGGTGGCCGAGCCCGACGAGGGACTGCTGCGGGTCGGCTACCGGGTGGGCAGCCGTCATCCCCTGAGCCAGGGTGCGGCGGGGATCGCCATCCTGGCCGGGCGCCGCCCGGGGAGGACG
>NZ_AZQX01000224.1:0-8835 GCF_000568385.1 Halomonas sp. BC04 | reverse complement strand
GCGTGCGGTGAACGTGCCGGGCTGCCGCGTCTGGCTGGCGCCCAGCAATAACCCGGCGCGCAAGCTGGCCTGGACCTGGGAGCTGATCGAGCTGCCACAGCAGGATGGCAGTCTGGCGCTCGCCTCGGTGCATACCGGGCGGGCCAACCGCATCGTCGAAGAGGCGCTGCTCGCGGGACGGGTGGCGACACTGGCGGGCTATACGACGCTGAAGCGCGAGGCGAAGGTGACAACGGACGGGGGAAAAGTCGCGAGCCGGCTCGATTTCCGCCTGGACGACCCGCAGCGGGGAGCCGCCTTCGTCGAGGTCAAGCAGGTGACCCTCAAGGAGAGCGATGGCCATGGCTACTTCCCCGATGCGGTGAGCGAGCGGGGGCGACGACACCTGGGGGTGCTGGGGGATCTCGTGGCCCAGGGCCACCGGGCGGTACTGCTTTTCTGTGTGGCCCATACCGGCATCGGTGACGTGGCCGCCGCCTCACACCTCGACCCCGCCTATGCCCTGGCATTGGGCGAGGCAGCGGAACGCGGGGTAGAAATTCTGGCTCATGGCTGCCGGGTGGACTGCCTCGAGGGGACGCCGTATGCGATTCGGCTGGCCGAGGCGCTGCCCGTTTCACTCACTCGCCAGCTGGATATGGCCCTCGGCATTGACTGAAACCGCTAACGGTTCCAGGTAGCGCCCCTGGCAGGGACCGAAGACGCACTCGCCGGTTTCGGGCAGGAACAGGGCGCCGTGCATGGCGCACTGAATCAGCTCCCCGCTCGCTTCGAGAAAGACGTTCGGTGCCGCCTGCAGCGTCACCCCCTGGTGGGGGCAGCGATTGACGAAGGCGCTGATGCGCCCGTGCAGCGTCACCAGCAGCACGTCGCGCCCGTCGGGCAGGCGTAGACCCAGTGCCGAGGTGGCGTCGAGCTGAGAGCGTCGAGCGATGATGGTGGCAGGTGCGGGGCTCATCGGTCGATGGTGAATCGCTGGATGAAACCGACTTCGGCCGGTGGCTGGTTGCGGTCGTGGCGTACCTCGAGGTCGAAGCGCATGGGTTCGCCTTCGATGATACGGAAGACCGCAACCTGCGACACGCTGTCGCCGGTGCGCAGCGAGCGGAAGGAGAGCGGGGTTGGGGAGCTGTCGCCCACCGTGCCGACCTTGCCGCTGACCGGGGCGTTCACCGCCCGCATGGTGCCATCCTCGAGGGCTTCGAGCACGCTGACATTGACCAGGGCCATGGCCGGGCTGCGCTGGATGCCATGCTCGGCGGCCACCTCCTCACTGAGAAAGCTGGTACTGACGGCGCTGTAGTGCACCTGGTAGTCGCCCACCTGTTCGTACTGCTGGGCCTGCAAGGGTAGCGACAGGCAGAGGAGCAGCAGGCAAGCCATGTGGGCCAGGCAGGTTGGATATTTCATCATGACTCCCTCTTGTCGCAGTTGGTCGGCCGCGGAAGTGCCGGTACCGGGCTCACTCCCGCTGCCGACTGATGCGGAAGATGGCGATTTCGCCGAACAGATTGGGCCACAGCCGCGAGGCCCAGTGCCCTTCATGATCGCGTATCCCCACGGCCCGGTCAGTGATCGTCAGCCCCTTCTCGCGACACAGGTGCTCGAAGTCGTTGAAGGTCGACAGGTGAATGTTGGGGGTATCGTACCAGGCATGGGGCAGCGTCTTGGAGACCGGCATGTAGCCGCGGATGCCGAGATGTACCCGGTGCCGCCAGTAGGCGAAGTTGGGGAAGGTGATGATGCATTCGTCGGCGACCCGCAGCATCTCGTCGAGCATCCGGTCGGGGCGGCGCAGCGCCTGCAGCGCCTGGGTCATGACCACCAGGTCGTAGGTGTCATCCTCGAAGTTCATCAGGCCCTCGTCGAGGTTCTGCTCAATGACGTTGACGCCCTTTTCGATGCAGGCGGTGATGCCCGCCGGGTCGATCTCCAGGCCATAGCCGCTGACCCCCTTGTCCCGGGCCAACGCCTCGAGCAGGGTGCCGTCGCCGCAGGCCAGGTCGAGGATGTGCGCTCCTTTGGGGATCCAACGGTGAATCAGTTCCAGGTCGGCTCGCATCATGATCGCTCCTCCAGGCCCAGTTCCCGGGCCGCACGGGACATGAAGGCGGCGAAGACGGCCTGATAGCGTGGCTCCGGCAGGAGGAAGGCGTCATGGCCGTGGGGAGAGTCGATGTTCACATAGCTCACCGACTTGCCGGCCCGGATCAGGGCGTTGGCCAGCTCCCGGGAGCGGGAGGGGGGAAAGCGCCAGTCGCTGGTGAAGCTGACCACCAGGAAGGGGCACTGCGCCGGCTTCACCGCCTTGGCCAGGACGCCGCCGTGTACCGCGGCCGGGTCGAAATAGTCGAGGGCCTTGGTCATCAGCAGATAGGTGTTGGCATCGAAGGAGCTCGAGAAGGTATCGCCTTGATGCCGTAGGTAGGACTCCACCTGGAACTCCACGCCGTAGCCGAAGTTGAGATCCTCGCTGCGCAGGTCGCGGCCGAACTTGCTGCCCATGGCATCTTCCGACAGGTAGGTGATATGTCCCACCATCCGTGCCAGCTTGAGCCCACGGCGCGGGACCTTGCCGTGCTCGTTGTACCAGCCGTCGTGAAAGTCGGGGTCGGAACGAATGGCCTGGCGTGCCACTTCATTGAAGGCGATGTTCTGTGCCGACAGTTTTGGCGTGGCGGCAATGACCGCAGCATTGGCGATGCGCTCGGGGTAGGCCAGGCTCCATTGCAGTACCTGCATGCCGCCCAGGCTGCCGCCGATCACGGCGGCGAAGCGCTCGATTCCCAGGCGGTCGGCCAGGCGTGCCTGGCTGTGGACCCAATCGCCCACCGTCATCATCGGAAAGTCAGGCCCCCACTGACGGCCGGTCTGCGGATTGACGCTGACGGGGCCGGTGCTGCCGTGGCAGCCCCCCAGGTTGTTCAGCGAGACCACGAAGAAGCGATTGGTATCGATGGATTTCCCGGGTCCGATATGGGCGTCCCACCAGCCGGCTTGCGCTCGTCGGCAGCATGGAATCCCGCGGCATGATGGTGACCTGAAAGCGCATGGCAGATCAGTACGGCATTGGTCCGCTCGGCGTTGAGCGTGCCGTAGGTTTCATAGACGAGATCATAGGCCGGCAGCGTCTTGCCGCAGGCCAGCTCCAGGGGGGCGTCGAAGTGCGCCGTCTGTGGCGTCACCAGGCCGACCGAGTCGGCGGGAATCTCGGGCATCGGTGGTTCGGCGTCCTGTCGTTGAGGTCCGGTATGGGTCGACACGGGCTTACAGGCCGACCAGGGCTCCGGCGATACCGGCGGCACGGGTCAGGGCGCCAACCACGATACCATCGATGATGCTGATGGCGATGAATACCACGATCGGCGACAGGTCGATCATGCCCAGTGGCGGAATGACCTTGCGTACCGGCGCCATGATCGGTTCCACCAGCTGCATGACCAGCAGTGCACCCGGATGACTGGCGTTGGGGGCCACCCAGCTGAGTATGATCATCACGATCAGGGCGAAGAAATAGATCTTGAGAATCGCATTGGCGATGGCGGCCACAGCGCCGATGGCGACATTGGCTATCGGCGGCATGCCGAAGCCGGCGATCTGCAGGATTACCACGATGCTGATCGCCTTGAGCACGAAGGCGGCGGCCAGGGTCGCCAGGTCGAAGCGGCCCATCACCGGGCCCAGGAAACTCTGGAAGGGACGCACCACCGGCTGGGTGATCTTCACCACCGACTGGCTGATGGGGTTGTAGTAATCGGCTTGTGATGCCTGCAGCAGAAAGCGCAGCATCATCAGAAACAGATAGATGTTGATCAGGGTGTTGACCAGCAACAGGCCAGCATTTCCCATGTTCGGCTCCTTTCTCTCGTGTCGGGGGAGGCCGCCGCAAGCTGCGGTCGGCCTCTAAGCGCTAGCGCTGTGCGAATTCATCGCCCATGTCGCGGGCGCGCTTGGCGCAGGCGTCCATGGCGTCGATCATCATGGTGCGCAGGCCCGCCTGCTCAAGGTGCTCAACGGCGCGCTCGGTGGTGCCGCCGGGCGACATGACGTTACGCTTGAGACGAGCCGGTGTCAGCTCGCTCTCCTGGGCCATGCGCGCTGCGCCGAGAGCGGTCTGGATCGCCAGGCGGCGAGCCGTCTCGGCGGGCAGGCCCAGTTTCACGCCGGCCTCCTCCATGGCTTCGAACATCAGGAAGAAATAGGCAGGGCCACTGCCGGAAACGGCGGTGACAGCATCCAGCAGGGACTCCTCATCGACCCACTCGACCAGCCCGACGGCGCCAAGCAGTTCGCTGGCCTGGTTACGTTGTTCGTCGGTGACTTCGGGCGTGGCATACAGCCCGGCGGCACCGGCACCGACCAGGGAGGGCGTGTTGGGCATGCAGCGCACCAGTGGTATGCCGCCGCCCATCCAGGCCTGCAGGGTGGCAGCGTCGATGCCGGCGGCCACCGAGACAATCAGCGGGCGCTGGCGCTGAAGGATGTCGCGCAAGCCTTCGCACACCTCCCTCATGACCTGGGGCTTGACGGCCAGCACCACCACGTCAGCGTCCCGTACCGCTGCGGCATTATCGGTATTGGTACGAATCCCGTAGCGCTCATGGATCGGCGCCAGGAAGGCATCGCTGGGAGATGTGGCAGTAATGCCGGTGGCCGGGTGACCACTGTCGATCATGCCGCCAATGATGGCGCTGGCCATGTTGCCGGCGCCGATGAAGGTGACTCTGCTGGCCATAGCGATCTGTCCTTTTTCGTTATGAAGCGACCGGCCAGATGCCGGTACGCACGACGCTTTGTCTCGTGTTCAGGATGAGCGTTCCCGCTCGCCAAAGATGGCGGTTCCCAATCGTACCAGAGTGGCACCTTCCGCCACGGCGGCTTCCAGGTCGGCGCTCATGCCCATCGACAGGGTATCCAGCGGTGCCTCCGGATACATTTCGCGTAATGTTTCCAATGCCTGGCGCAGACGGGCGAAGGGTTCGCGCTGGGCCGATGCTTCCTCGGCAGGAGCAGGAATGGCCATCAGCCCCCGCAGCCGGAGTGAGGGCATCGAAAGCACAGCTTCGGCCAGTCCCGGCAATTCCTCGAGCATGACCCCGGACTTGCTCGGTTCGGCACTGATATTGACCTGCAGACAGATGTCCAGAGGCCCGAGCTTTGCGGGTCGTTGATCGTTCAGGCGCCGGGCGATCTTCTCACGCTCGACGCTGTGTACCCAGGCAAAGTGCTCGGCCACCTCCCGGGTCTTGTTGGATTGCAGGGGCCCGATGAAATGCCAGACGATACCCTCAAGGCCCCCAAGTTCGCCCTGCTTGGCGAGTGCTTCCTGAACGTAGTTCTCGCCGAAGTCCCGCTGTCCCTGCTCCCAAGCTTCCCGGATCATGGCGGCCGGCTTGGTCTTGCTGACCGCCAGCAATCGTGCGTCATCGGCCGGGCGCCGGCTGCCGCCAGGGCATCGACCAGCCGCGCTCGGGCGGCTGCCAGGGACTCACTGATGATGAGATTCGTGGTATTACTCACCTGAAGTCCTTCATGTCAAAAGGTCTGGCATACTGGAGTGAACCTTACCTGGGAGCAGGGGAACCGCATGGATATTACCGAACTGCTGGCGTTCTCGGCAAAGCAGAACGCATCCGACCTGCATCTGTCAGCCGGTCTACCGCCCATGATTCGCGTCGATGGCGACATTCGGCGGCTCAATGTGCCGGCGATGGAGGACCGGGAAGTCCGCAAGCTGATCTACGACATCATGGGTGACCGCCAGCGCCGCGACTACGAGGAATTCTTCGAGACCGATTTCTCCTTCGAGGTGCCGGGCGTGGCGCGCTTCCGTGTCAATGCCTTCAACCAGGCACGGGGCGCCGGCGCGGTCTTTCGCACCATTCCCAGTGAAGTGCTGACCATGGACGACCTTGCGCTGGGGGACGTCTTCCGTCGACTGGCGCTGCTGCCCCGCGGCCTGGTGCTCGTTACCGGCCCCACCGGCTCCGGCAAGAGCACTACGCTTGCAGCGATGATCGACTATATCAACGATCACCGCTATGACCATATCCTCACGATCGAGGATCCGGTGGAATTCGTGCACCGAAGCAAGCGCTGCCTCATCAACCAGCGTGAGGTGCACCGCGATACCCACGGCTTTGCCCAGGCCCTGCGCAGTGCCCTGCGCGAGGATCCCGACGTGATACTGGTCGGCGAGCTGCGCGACCTGGAAACCATCCGGCTGGCGCTGACCGCCGCCGAGACCGGTCACCTGGTGTTCGGTACCCTGCATACCACCTCAGCCGCCAAGACCATCGACCGAATCATCGACGTCTTTCCCGGTGAGGAAAAATCGATGGTGCGATCGATGCTCTCGGAATCCCTTCAGGCGGTGATATCCCAGACCCTGCTCAAGCGACAGAGCGGCGGGCGAGTGGCCGCCCACGAAATCCTCATCGCCAATGCAGCGGTGCGCAACTTGATTCGCGAGGACAAGGTGGCCCAGATCTACTCGGCGATCCAGACCAGTGGCAATCTGGGCATGCAGACACTGGATGCGGCCCTGGCCAAGCTGGTCACGGACAATGTCGTGACCCGGGAAGAGGCTCAGACCCGGGCCAAGGGTACGCTGGCCTAGGAGTCTGTCGGGCTTGGTAGTGATCTACTGCGAGAACCGGTCAAGCCGATAGGTTCCTAGGGATGTTGGATAAACGTGGCGAAACAGAACAGGCAAGGGGGAAGGGGCATGACAGCACAGGAATGGTTGGAGCAACTGCTGGGTATCATGGCCCAGAAGGAAGCATCGGATCTGCTGATCTCGGTGCAGGCCCCCCCCACCATCAAGATCGCCGGCAAGTTGATCGCACTGGGTGAGCAGAAACTCTCGTTGGCTCAGGTACGTGAGCTGGTCAATACGGCGGTGCCGGAGGGGCTGCGGGAGCGCTTCCAGATCGACCGTGAGGCCAACTTCGCCCTGAGCCTGTCCGGGCTGGGCCGCTTCCGGGTCAGTGCCTTCCAGCAGCGCAGCCAGTTGGCCATGGTGATCCGGCGTATCGCCTTCGACATCCCCCATCTCGAAGAGCTGTCACTACCGCAACAGCTGGGGGAGCTGGCCAACCTCAAGCGTGGCCTGGTGTTCGTGGTGGGCGGCACCGGCACCGGCAAGTCGACCACCCTGGCATCGATGATCCAGCAGCGCAACGAGACGGTGGGTGGCCATATCATCAGCGTCGAGGATCCCATCGAGTACGTTCACCCCCACAAGAAGGCGATCATCAACCAGCGGGAAGTGGGGATCGATACCGAGTCCTTCGAGGTGGCACTGAAGAACACGTTGCGCCAGGCGCCGGACGTGATCCTGATCGGTGAGGTGCGTACGCGCGAAACCATGGAGCATGCCCTGACGTTTGCGGAGACAGGGCACCTGTGTCTGGCCACGTTGCACGCTAACAACGCCAACCAGGCGCTGGACCGTATCATTCATTTCTTTCCTCACGAACGGCATGAGCAGATCTGGCTCGATCTATCACTGAACTTGCATGCGATCGTGGCCCAGCAGCTGTTGCCTACCCGTGATGGCGGGCGCTGTCCGGCCATCGAGATACTGCTGCGCACCCCCCTGATTGCCGACCTGATCCGCAAGGGCGACGTAAGCGAGATCAAGAATGCCATGTCCCGCTCTCGGGATCTCGGCATGCAGACCTTCGACCAGGCGCTGTATGACCTTTACAAGAGCGGGCAGATCACCGAGGAGGTGGCGCTGGTGCATGCCGATTCGGCCAACAATCTGCGGATGATGATCAAGTACGCGGATGAAGGCAGCGACGTGTTGGCCAAGGCGCAGGACTCGGCCCAGCGGCTATCCTTGCGCGACGAAGACGATTTCTAGGAAGCACCGAATCATTGCCTGCACGGCCGAATCGCTGCGTTGCGCGGTGCGCGGAGTCCTCACATATACCCCATATGCTCCGGCTGACTCGAAGCCTGCGGCTTCTCGCTCCTTCGGAGCCATCCTTCGGATGTTTGTCGCTTCGCTCGGTTCTGTGCTCCGTGCACCTTGCGACCCACAGGGATGTGGGAAGTGCGTTGGTTCGTCGGGAACGAACCTAGCCGCTTCAGCCGTTCGCCTAATGCTACAGTGCTTCCTTGGCTCCCACGTTAGGGGGCGTAAATGCCGCCGAGCACGCGAGGTCCGGCGGCGCCGGTGACGCTGGGCAGGTTGCCGGGCAGGCCTTCGAGCCTTCGCCAGGCGAGCCAGGCGAAGCGCCCGCCTCCAGCCAGTCGGCCGGCCAGCCCCAGTCACTGCTGGGCACCAGGGCGTCTCCGGGATATGCCGGGCCAGGCGGTCCAGTAGATCCGGATTATGGGCGCCACCGCCACAGGGGATCAGGGCGGCTGCCGGCGGTGCCTCAAGTCGCTCTCTCGCCATCGCGATGCCAAGTGCGACGCTGGTGGCGGTAAGCTCCGATAATGTGGCCTGCACATCCTCGGGCGCTTCCCTTCCCGTCAAATGACGCGCCAGCCACTCGAGATGAAAGACTTCACGGCCGGTGCTGCGCGGGGGCGGTCGATGGAAGAATGACTCGGCCAGCAGGCGTTCCAGCAGGGCTTCGTCGACTCGCCCCGAAGCGGCCCAGGTGCCGTCCGGGTCGAAGCGACCGCCGCGATGACGGGCATGCCATCCATCCATCAAGGCGTTGGCGGGGCCGGTGTCGAAGCCGATGATCTCTGCATCGCTCTCGGCCGGGGGCAACAGCGTCAGGTTGGCGAAGCGCCCAGGTTGAGCACCATCAGCCACTCACCCTCCCGGCGAAACAGGGCATCATGAAAGGCGGGGGCCAGCGGCGCCGCCTG
>NZ_AZQX01000223.1:0-43586 GCF_000568385.1 Halomonas sp. BC04 | reverse complement strand
ATCACACCGCAACAGATGGGAGAGGTAGAGATCCTGGGACGGTGTGAAATACGGATTGGAAGAATACTTGAAAGTTTAAATATATATTTTTGTATTTGGAGAATATGATGAGTGACTTCAATCCAACTGTATTTATTTCATATAGCTGGTCTTGTGAAGATCATGAGAGCTGGGTGTTAGAACTGGCTGAGTCTTTGTTGAGGGATGGGGTAGATGTTAAGCTTGATAAGTGGGATTTAAAAGAAGGGCATGATTTAAATCATTTTATGGAATCTATGGTTCGCGACCCTAGTATAACTAAGGTGATTATTGTATTCGACAAGAAATATGTTGACAGAGCTAATGATAAGAAAGGTGGGGTGGGCACTGAAACCCAGATAATTTCTAATGAGGTGTATGGCTCCGTTGATCAAAATAAATTTGTAGGGGTCGTTAGGGAAAGGGATGAAGAGGGAGAAGCCTTCGTTCCGATATATTACAGGGGGAGGAAGTATATCGATTTAAGTGATGATTCATCATACCATGCACAATATGAGATATTGCTTAGGTGGGTGTACAATCAACCTCTCTACGATAAGCCAAAGCTTGGAGTTAAACCAGCCTTTCTTGATGATAGTAGTAATCGCATAGATGCTGCCACGGCTTCGGCCTATAGAGCCTTGTTGATTCTATTAAAAAAAATAATCCCAACGCAGGATCCCTGGCAAAATCGTACATTGATTCAGTTCTTCTAGAACTGCCTAAATATACAGTTGAGAAAGAAGAGGATGCTCTTGTTGATGATGTTGTGGTAAAAACAATTGAGGACTTTTTGCCGCTAAGAAATCAATTATTGGATTTATTTTTTAATATCTCTAGGTTTATGCCTAGCCCGGAAGTTGTTAAGTCGGTTCATTCTCTTTTTGAGCGCCTCATACCTTTTTGTGAGCCTGGGCGAAACACATCTTCATATACAGAAGGTCAGTTCGATAATTTTCGGTTCTTTGCTTACGAACTTCTCCTTTACTTCGTTGCCATCATGGTTAGAGAGGAAAGGTTCAATGAGCTGGGTGATTTCTTGAAGAAGGATTATTACTCCGATTCATTGCTTGGTTTTGGCCAATATGACTCTCCAATTGTTGATTATACATTTTTTTTCAGTGATTTTAAGTCCTTGGAGTACAGGAACAGGAGGCTCAGCCTAAATAGAGCCTCTTTGCTCGCCGACTTGATCAAGGAGAGAGAGGAGTCAAGTTTTGTTTCTCACCGAGATTTAGTACAGGCTGATGTAATTCTTTACATCAGGTCAATTGTCAAGCAGCACAAAGGAGGGTTAAGTAGCCATTGGTATCCAATCAATATAATTTATTACGCCAATTCAATCAGCTGTCGTTTTGAAGCTTTTTTGAAAGCTAGAAATTTATCTTATTTTGATAAAATAAAAGTATTGTTCTTGGTTGAGTCAAAAGAACAGCTGCTGGCTCCTGGGTTGCATGAAAGTCTTTTGCGTGAAATTAGATTGCCCGGTGTTATTTTTGGAAAGCTTGATATTTTTACATTTTCGAATATAGGTGATTGGGCTACTGTTGACATGTAGATCACTAATAATGGGTTTTTATGTGTGGCCGCTATGCTTTTTATAGTCCTTACCCCAAGCTTTCAGCTTCCCTGCGCTTACCACTAGAGGAGGCCGGGGAGCTCCGGCCACGCTACAACGTGGCGCCGGGCACGTTTATCTCGGCGGTGTGCCGGGTAGCAGGTGACGAGCCCCTGGTACTGACCGATATGTGGTGGGGCTACCGGCCCCACTGGGCCGGAGCGAAGGCGCCGCAGCCCATCAACGCCACTGTCGAGAAGGTGGCTACCTCTCGCTATTTCCGCGGAGCGTTCGCCCACCACCGCTGCCTGATTCTCGCCAATGGGTGGTTTGAGTGGTTGGCCACTGATACCGGCAAACAGCCCCACTACCTGACCCGCACCGATCGTGAGCCGCTGGCTTTCGCCGGCATCTACGCCAAGCGCGAGGATGGCAACCTGGGCTGTGCGATCCTGACCGAGCCGGCGCGGGGCAGCGCTGCCGAGGTGCATGATCGTATGCCGCTGATCCTCGACGATGCCAGCCTCGAGCCATGGCTCGACCCTGACCTGACCGAGCGCGAGATGATCCGCCAGGTGGTGCGACACCTGGATGCTGGGCTTATCGAGCATTGGCCGGTGAGCCGTGCTGTGAACCGGCCTGGCAATGAGGGGGATTCGGGGTTGATCAATCCTGCGTAGTAACTGTGTAAGCTTTGGCCTACGACTTTGTAAGATATAGCTTACAAACACGACTCGCTTTTCTTACGCTGGACGATATCGTGGGTTAAATCGCTTTTCATTCAGATCGACTATTCTGATGGACAACGGGCTAGGGAGAGCCCTACAGGGAAAGCCGAGCAATGGAACGCTCATACTCAGGGAGGCTTGGGAAGGAAGCCCAAGGTTGATTTGCATACAGGGAAAGTTGAGATGCGCCCGGCCCCCAGTGGCCGGGTTTTTTTATGCGGCCAGCCCTGCTGTATTGCGTTCTTTGGTGGTTCTCCCGGCCGGAACAGTAGCCCATGCGAGGGATGCTGCGGTTTCGCGTTCTCTACGAGTTCGCCAAAATATCGCGTCTCATCGCGCCTGCCCTGGTTTCGAGCCAGGGCTTTTTTACGTGTTGGCAATAAGTGGTTCGTTCCATCCGTCTCTTTAGTTCATCCATCGTGTTCATCAGTTTCTGGCTCCACTGCCGGTCGGCGACGTTCCGATCAAACCGGGTACTCATGGATCACCGAGCGCACCACGCCCCACACTTGGCACTCAAGGTCAGCCAGCGGTATCCGCGCGTAGCGTGGGTTGCCCGAGCAGAGGAAGGGCTGGCCGCCGTGCCGCTCGTAGCGCTTCACGGTGATTTCGCCTTCCACCATGGCTACCAGAATATGACCAGGGCGAGGGTTCACGGAGCGATCAACTAGGAGAAGGTCGCCATCTTGGATTCCCAGAGGCCCCATGCTGTCGCCGGTGACTGTCATGAAGAACGTGGCCGAAGGCTTCTTCACCAAGCGCTCGTTCAGGTCGAGCGTGCGGCCTTCGTAGTCCTGGGCGGGCGAGGGGAAGCCGGATATCCCGGCACGGCCCAGGGCGAGTGGGTAGGGCAGCGCAAGGATGGCGGGGCAGGGTGTGCCGCAAGGATCGTGTCGGGTGTCATGGATTGGGCTCCTGTCGAAAGCTGGTGTTCTATACAGTATCCTCGGCATGACCGGCTACAGGCAAATGCTAATGGAGCCAGAGCCGTACAACCCGAAAAACGAGATGACACGAGGCAGGGGAATGCGAGTCAACTATCTGGGCCCGCTGTGCGCGGGCATTCATCCAGCAATGGAGGGGTACAACCTTGGGCAGTTTCCGCCCAGTTGTTACCTGGTCGAAGTGAGCGATGAGGCCGGCGTGAGCGGCCCGATCATGGAGGGTGACCTGCTGGTGGTGGATGAGGCGAAGACGGTCGGCCATGCCGACCTGGTGGTAGCCGAGTTCGAGGGTGAACAGAGGCTGTTCCGCACCCACCGAATCGGTGGCGCCTATCGGTTGCTGCACACCGTAGGGCCAAAGAATTCGATCATCGCTCGGGCCAGGGATCTGCGCGGTGTGGTGGTGAGCCAGGCGCGCCGGTATGCGATGTGAATGGCAGATTTCCTACAAAATGAGAGGCGATTGACCATATCGACGTTTTCGACTGGTTGGTAGGCTGAATCTGACGCTTCGCTATGCGGCAGGGACGGTCGCCAAGGAGGAAGAGAAGCGTTGCTAAGAGCCCCCGCTCAGGAAGAGCAGGGGCTTTTTCACATTGGGCATACGTGTTGAGCCTATGGCGAGAGCGTAAATTACTAGTGTGCTTGGATTGCTCTCCGAATTATACTACGCCTTGGTTTTGTCTTAGAGTTGAGGATAGACAGTGTTCAGCAAGCTATGGCGGAAAGCGGTCCACTTTGTGGATGATAAAAGCTTTGAATTAGGGATGGCTGTTCTGGTTGCTCTATTTGTCTGGGGGATTTTTCCAAAAGAGGTGGCTCCAAAAAAAGCAACTGATGTGGCGCCTAGCATGACAGAGATAGAATGGATTTCTGATGACATTAAGGCATTAAAAGTAGATTTTAATTTTTTCTATATTTACTACTCGAGTATTGCTGGAAAGAAAAACGTTAGCTGCATTTCTAAAGGTTATATGTCTGAGTTAGATTCGTCTGTTCAGGTTCGCGATATTCTTATTTCTCGCTATAGTAATTTGTGCAACATTTTTGGGGTGATAGAAGAGCAAGCAAATATTAATGCACGGCGCTTGATTTCTGGTGATATTCCTGATGCGGGTGAATTGCATCATTTTACACACCTAAAAAATGAAACCGAAAGTAGGATTGGTCCATTCTTTTCTCTTCCTGAGTGTCAGTACTATCAGGATCTTCTGGCAAGAGTGGGAGAGAAGGTAATAGTTTGCCGACCTTATAATATTTGGATGCAGGACTTATTGCTGCCAACTGCTTGAGCTATTGATACCCTGTATTTCTAGCTCTAGGATACTTGTGAAACCGCCGTTGCTTATCTCGTGGGCCACTTCGGTCACGATCCAGGCTTGGGCGTCGATCTCTTCCTTCCAACCGCGCAGCCTCACCGGGGTTTCCGGCATCAGTAGCGAGTTGCCTTCGGCGAGGGTGAGGCTGAATTGTGCCTGGCCGCGCTGGATCCGCTGCCATTCGGCGCGGGCGGCGGCCAGGGCGTCGGCTTCGCTGGCGTAGGTGGGTCGCAGGCGCTTGGGGTTGTCGTCGCTACCGGCGATTACTTCCTGTTGCTCGGCGGCGTCGGGGTCGTGCCAAGTGGCGACGGCGCCGCTGTAGCTGTTGCGGTCGGTGGCGGTGTAGCGGTGCTGGTCGCCGTCCTTGCGGGTGAGGGTGATGGCGGGGATCTCGATGCCGCTGGCGGTCATGGCCTGGCCGGCGGTGGTGAAAAGCAGCCGGGCGGCCTTGACGGTGGCGATGGCGTCGTAGCGCTCGGCCAGGCGGGTCAGGAAGTTGAGGTCGCTTTCCTCGGTCTGGTCGATATGCTCGATCAGGGCGCCCTTGAAGATCTCGCCGATGATTGGCTCCAGCTCATGGCGGCCGGCGATGGTGGCGACGATGTCTTCCAGGGTGAGGGCGTCCCAGCTTTGGGTCCGCTTGCCGGGCAGGCCTTCGCGCATGTCGGCGCTTCGGGCGCGGATGCTGACGGTGTCGGGGGCGCCGGTGTGCTCTACCTCGTCGACGATGTAGCTGCCGCGCTCGACCAGGCCTTCGTCTTCCCAGCCGATGGCCAGCTCCAGGGTGGCACCACGCGGGGGCAGCTCGAGGCGGCCGTCGTCGTCGGTCAGGCTGATGTCGAGCTGGTCGGCTTCCATGCCGCGCCGGTCGGTGAGGCGCAGGCTGATCAGCCTGGCATATAGCTCGGGGCTGAGGGTCTGGCCCTGCAGGCTGATGCGGTACCCAGGCCGACGGCTCATGCGAAGGCCCCGCGCACCAGGCGAAGGGCGGCGGCGTCGAGCACGCCGAGCCGCTCGCGGCGATCGTCGTCGATGCGCTGCAAGGTGATGTCGAATTCGATCTGGCTGGCGGCGCCGTCGCGGAAAAAGCGGCTCTTGCGCTCGTTGAGGCTTTCGATCACGTAGAGGCCGTAGTTGCGCCCGGTGCCTTCGATCAGCGGCCAGGCGCGGCCTTCGTTGGCCATGCGGCGCAGCTCGTCGAGGTTCTGCTGGCCGCCGGTGAATTCGGGCAGCAGGGTGCCGGTCAGGGTGATGGTGTCTTCCCCCGGGCCGAGGTATTGCCGGGAGGGGCGCGCCCCTACCCGGCTCTGGCTGGCGTGGCGCCAGTTGGTCTGGCGTTGCAGTTCCTGATAGGCGGCGGTGCTGAGCCCGAACACGAACATGCCATAGGCCATCATCATTGGTGCGTTCCTCAGTCGGTGTCGTAGAGTGCGCTGCGCTGGCGGGCGGCCATGCGGCTTTCGGCTTCGCGCAGGGCGTGCTGCACGCGGGCATCGACGAGCCGGGCCAGGGCTTGTTCGTCCATGCCTGGGGCGGCGTGGATCTCGATGTTGATACCGCCCTTGATGACCAGGCCGCCGCCGGAGGCGCTGGCCATGGGCGGGCGGTGGTCGATGGCTACGCCACCGCCGCCAGGGCCAGCCACGGCAACGCTGGCGGCTGCACCCAGGGCAAGGCCCGCCCCGGCTTGCTGCAGGCGCCTGGTGAAGGCGCTGACCTCTTTCAGCGGGCCGCGCTCGCTGCGCTGCAGGCCCTGCTCGTACCCTTCCATGGTGTTATCGCCCAGCGTGGCGAACACGCGAGACGGTGAGTTGATGCCCAGGCGGTCGGCGAACCAGCCGCGCACGGCGCTGGCGGTGTCGCCGATCTTGTCGCGTATCAGGTTCCAGCGTTCGTCGATGCCGTTGACCAGGCCTTCCATGAGGTTGCCGCCGAAATCGGCGAAGACGGTGGAGGGCGAGTTGATGCCGAGCCGGTCCTTGAACCAGCCGGTAACGCTGCCGGCCATGCTGCTGATGGTGTCCTTGAGGTTGTCCCACTTGGCGCTGAGGCCGCCGAGCAGGCCATCGATGATGAAGCCGCCGATCTCGCTGAAGCTGCGGGGCACGTCAATGCCCAGGGTGCTGAGGCCGGCGCTGATGCCGCGCCACAGCAGGCCGAGCGGTGACCAGTCGATCAGCACCTGGCTGATGGTGGCGATGCCGCCATCGAAAGCGGCCTTGATGCCGTCCCAGAGGTCACCGAACCAGGCGGTACTGGTGCCCCAGGCAGTGCGGAAGGCGGCCATGGGCGACCAGGTGACCAGGCCCTTGAGCCAGTCCCACAGGGCACCGGCGCGCTCCTTGATGCCTTCCCATAGGGCGCGGAACTTGGGCCCGATGGTCTCCCAGTTGCGCCACAGGTAGATCGCGCCGGCGGCGATGGCGGTTATCGCGCCGATGACCCAGCCGAGCGGGGTGGCCATGAAGGCAAGGCCCAGGGCCTTGATGCCGCCGATCAGCCCGGGCAGGGTGCCGGCCAGCATCGCCAGGGCGGCGCCGGCCTTGACCAGGGAGATACCGAACATGACGACGCTGAGGATCAGCTTGCTGGCGAACAGGCCGCCGAGGACGATGGCGAGGTTGTCGAAGCCGCCGACCATTTCCGCCGCGCGGCTGACGATATCGGCCAGGGTGCCGGCCAGGCGGGCGGCACCGCTGGCCAAGTCGATGATGATGGGAACCGCGGCCTTGAGGCGCTCGCCGAACTCCCGGGCGAATTCGCGGACCTTGTCGCTGTTCTCTTGCAGCCATCCTGACAGCTCGCGCATCAGGTCGGTAACGGCGGGCATCAGCTCGGCGCCGATGGTGTGGCGCATGCCGTTCATGCCGAGCTGGGCGTCGAGCATGGCGTCCTTGAAGTCTTCGGCGCCCCGGGCGGCTTCTTCAGAGAGCACACTACCGGTCAGGCGTGCCTGGCGGGCGTAGTCCGTCAGTCCGTCGCTGCCGTCCTTCAGCATGTTGAGCAGGTCGGCGCCGTTGTTGCCCAGCAGCTGGCTGGCCCAGGCGGCCCGTGTCGTATGGTCTTCGACTTCATTGAGCCGGTCGGCGACGATGCCGAGCGCCCGATCGGGGGTCATGCGGGCGAGATCCTGCGCGGACAGGCCGAGCTCTTCATAGGCCTTCTTTGCCGCGCCGGAGCCCTGGGCGGCAAGGCCGATGCGGCGAACGAAGCGCTGCATGCTGCCGTCCAGGGTGCCGGTGGCCACGCCGGAGCGCTCGGCGGCGTAGCGCAGCTCCTGCAGCTCGGTGGTGCCCATGCCAATGGCGTCGGCGGTCTTGGCGACATCATCGCCCAGGGTGGCGGTGCTGTTGGCCAGGCCGAAGATACTGCCGGCGGCGAGGGTGGCGCCGATGGTGAGGTTACGGGTGAAGCGCCGGGCCTCGCCGGTCATGTTGCGGAAGCGGCCGCTGACGTCGGCCTCGCCGAGGCGACGCAGGGCGGTCTGCTGGCGTTCGAGGCGGCGGTTGGTGATTTCGATCTGGCGGGCCAGGGCGGCGTTTTGCTCTTCGAAGCCCTTGGTGCCGCGAGTGCCGGCGGGCAGCTCGCGGGCCAGTTCGCGCACGCTGTTGCGCTGGGTCCGGTATTCGTGGCTGAGCTTGTCGACTTCACGCTGGGCGTTTTTCTGCTGCTGGGTCAGTCGTCGGGTGGGACCGGAGGTGCTTTCTAGCTGGCGGCTTATCTGGCGCAGCTCTTCGCGCTTGTCCATCAGGGCGCGGCGGGTGGCGTGGCTCTGGCGCGACATGTCGCGGAAGCCCTGCAGGCGCTTCTGCTGGTCGTTGAGGTTGCGCAGTTCGTTGCGGGTGTCGCGCATGGCGCGGCCGGCACCCTGGCTGCCCTGCAGGATCTGGCGAAGCGGCCCGGTGGCCTTGTTGATCGCGCTGAGTGTGACGCTCAGGTTGAGGTCTCTGGCCATCGGGGCTTCCTATCGCTTGGGCTTGGCTTCGTGCCGTTGGCGGGCGCGTTCGCGCCAGTCGATCAGTTCTTCCAGGGTCATGGGGTCCATGTCGGCGGGGGCCCAATGGAACACCATGGCGATATCTGCCATGGCGTCATCCACGTAGGCGGGCAGCGCTAGTCGTCCGTCTGTTCCGCCCGCTTCCCCAGCAAAAAACGTGAGAGCTTGCTCCCCAGCTGGACCAGGTCGGCGGGGTCGAGTTTGCGCAGCTCGGTTTCGGTCAGGGCGGGTTCGGTGATGCGGGGCAGCACCTTCTGCAGGCTCTGTGTTTCCATGCTGAGCAGATCGACCAGGGCCACACCGCGCAGGGCGCCCGACAGGGGCTTGCGGATGGTGACCTCGGTGACGGTCTGCTTGCCGCGCTGGATTGGGGTGTCGAGCGTGACCGTCTCGCTGGGGATGGCGGGCAGTTCGGCGGCCGGGGTGGCTTGCTCGGCGGCGTCTTGGGTCTTGGTTTCCATGGTCTCTCCTGGCGTTCAGGCCGCCGGGGCGGCCGGGTGTCGGTATGGGGGTTGGGTTACAGGCCGAGGTTCTGGCGGCGCTCGGCGTAGCGGTCTTCGCCGCGCACGCGGAAGACGAAGCCGGGCACGTCGCGTTCGATGATCTCTTCGCCGTCCACGGTGAGCTTGAAATAGCTGAGGGTGGTGGTGACGCTGATCTGGTTGTTGTCGCCCTTGCTGGCGTCGCCCAGGGCGATGGTCTTGTGGCGGCCGCGCATGACGATCTCGACGGGGGTGGTCTCGCCGGTTTCGTCGCTTTCATAGCTGCCGGTCATGCGCAGCAAGGCGGCGTCGTGGACCGGTGAGCCGAACGAGTCGAAGATCTCGACGATCATGCCGCCGGCGGTCCACTCGAACTCCTGCAGGGCGCCGCCCTGGTCCACTTCGATGGGGCCATCCATGCCGCCGCCTTCGTACTCGACCATTCGGCGGGCCATTTCCGGCAGGGTGAGTTCGGGAATCATGCCCTGCCAGTTGTTGCCGTCTCCGAAGAGGTTGAAGTCTTTCAGGATCTTGGGAAGCATCTGTCACTCCTTAGGGTTTCCCGGTGCTGAACCGGCGTTCGGTTCAGGCGGCGGCAACGCGGTCGGCGAAGTCGACGAGATAGCGGTCGGTGATGCGCTGCTGGAACATCAGGTTTTCCAGGGGCGGTACCGGCGTGTAGTCGTAGTCGATGTACAACTTGCCCGACTTGAGCACCTCGGGGCTGTTGAGCTCGGCGTCGAACCAGGCCGAGCCGCCGAGCAGGTAGCCGCGGCGGATCCACTCGCGGAACTTGGCGTTGATGCCTTCGATGATGTCCTTGACCAGGCTGGGGTGCATGGGCAGGTCGACGGCCCACAGGTGCGCCTCGGCGATGGTGTCGGCGATGATCTGCGCGGTGCGGGTGTAGTTCTCGAAGGCGAACAGCGGGTCGATGGAGCAGGTGCGCGAGCCCCAGAAGCGATAGCCGCCACGGTGGATGATGGTGGTGACTTCGTTGGCGTTGAGGTAGCCGGCGTCGGTGTTGGGGTCCTGCAGATCCCAGAACACGTCTTGCGAAATGCCGGTCACGCCGTTGACGGGCATGTTGGAGATCGTCTTGTGCCAGCCGATGACGTTGTCGAGCTTGGCGCGCATGCCCAGGGCCCGGGCCACGGCGGAGAGCTTGCGGGTGGCGCTGCTGGCGGTGTCCCAGCCGGTGAATTCCGGCCAGATGACCATGACTTCGCGGGCGCCAAAGTTCTCGCGGTAGGCGGCCGCCTCCTCTTTGGTCTTGCTGCCCCGGGCGAAGGCGTAGACGAAGCCGCGCAGCTGCTGGGCGATGCCGATCATGGCGGTGGTGACGTCCTCGTCATCCAGTTCGGGGGCGCCGAGCACGCGGGGCTTGACGCCGAAGCGCTGTTCGGCGGCAAGCAGGGCCTGCATGCCCAGCTTCTTACCTTCGGCGCTGACGCCACCGATCACGTTCGATTTCGTCTCTTCGGCATCGGCCCCTTCGGTGACTCGGACCACAACCACCATGGTCTTGGCCTGGTCGACGATGGCCGCCAGTGAGCGTGCCAGGGTGCCTTCGCTGCCGGCGCGGCCCTGGGCGGCGTAGAGGTCGGTAACCAGTACCGGGGTATCCAGGGGGAAGGGTTCGTCTTCGCCACCGGCGAGGCTGGTGTAAGCCTGGGCGTTGACGACGCCGGCGCCGGTCTCGGTTCCCGGCAGAGCAGCGTCGAGCAGCTCGGCGGCCTCGGGCGCATCATTCACGGCCGTGACGATCTCGCCGGCGGTGGTGATGATCTCGCCGTCTGTGTCGGTGGCCAGGGTCACGGTAACGTCGGTGTCGTTGACGCTGACCGCAAGGCTGGCCGACTCGACGGCCGGATCGACGTAGCGCACGCGCAGGGCGTTGCCGTCGGTACCGGTTTCGGTGGCGGTGAAGGTGACGCCGGTATTGGCGGCGGCAAAAGTGATGGTGGTGAATGCGGCGACGCCGGCGGCGGCATCGGGCGCGGTGGCCACCAGGCCGATCACCGCCGTGGCGACGGTACGAATCGGCCGGGTGCCTTCGTTGATCTCGATGACACGGATGCCGTGATGATAATCGGGCATGTTCAGCTCCAGGCGGTGAGGTTCGGCAAAGCAGGTGCAATGCCGTCATGCTTGCCCGGGCGGGCGCGAGTCTCTAGCGGTGGTGGTTGTGGATCGGCTGGGTACAACGGCGGGTGGTGGAGGGGCAGTGGAGGCGGGTAACGAAACAGCCCGCCGGGTGGCGGGCTGGGGGTGTCAGAAGTGAAGCGGCCAATATGGCCAAATGTTCGTGGCTAGTTCGATCAGCCTGTTCAACAGGTCGATCATCAGGATCACCAGTTCGAGGCGCATCATGGAGCCACCCCTTGGGCAGCTTTCACCCTGTCGCGTCGATGGTGGTTAGAAATGAGCCATTGGCAGGCGGCTCGGCCTGATTTAGGATAGGTCATGCAGTAGTCCCGTGTTGAAGGCGCGTCAACGCCTGATTCACTAGAAGCCCTGGTCCCCTCGACCGGGGCTTCTCTCGTTCCGTGGTCTATTAACAACGACTTTATCGGTTGGATCAAGCACCAGATGTAGAGGATATTTCCAACGCTACCCCTTGTATTGCGCTAACTATCTGATCCCTAAACGGCGCGCAAGTTTATGCAGATTACTGGGATCGACACCCAGTCGATGTCGGTGGTTTGCGGTGAACTTGATATTGACGACTCCTTCCTTCCTCAATCCTCAACCATAAGCCCCAGCTCGGTGTCACCCTCGATCAACAGCCGGCGCTGAAAGAACAGGGCGCCGGGGTCCTCGCGCCGGGTGGCCAGACAGAGGAACTCTTGTCAGCTGCCTCGGATGCTTGCTTCACCGGGCTCGAGGCTCAGCAATAGCCGCTGTTTTCTAAGATCAGGGTCACCAAGACGCCTAGGTCATCCACATTCAACGTGATACGCAGACCTTCCAGGGCGTCGAACTCTCCCTCTTCCAGGGGCTCGGTAAAGGTGCGGTTGAGCACCGGCTCGATCACGTTCCGCTTCAGTGTCAGGTGGACCCGGGCGTCGATGGCATGGATCAAGCGGGACGGGGCGGGTGAACGCGACAGAGGTGGCAGGGGCAACGGAAGCATTGCTACTCTCCACCGGGATCGAACCGGTGAGCAGGGCTGCGGCCATGGCGACCGACGAAACGTTTATCCTAGGGACTTGGTCGCAGAGATGCAGTGCTGTGTGTCAAGCCCAACCAGCTGATCACCGCCGTGGCGACGGTGCGAATCGGCCGGGTGCCTTCGTTGATCTCGATGACACGGATGCCGTGATGATAACTGGGCATTGTTCAGCTCCAGGCGATGAGATTTGGCAGAGCAGGTACAATGCCCCCATGCTTGCCCAGGCGGGCACGAGTCACTAGCGCTGGTGGTTGTGGATCGGCTGGGTAGAACAGCGGGCAGTGGAGGGGGTAACGAAATATCTGATCAAGCTGGGTGATTAGGTATTGTTAAGACAAGCTCAATAATCTCTTGATTTTATTTTGAATTAAAATGGATGGTGGGAATGAATTATACTGACATGTTGATTGATTTTTATGGCGAGAAGGAAAAAAAAGCAGAACTGCGTGAGTTTTTTAAAGGCTGGGGTGGAGTCACAAAAAAAGAATATGAAAGCCTTGCCTCGGTAAGAAAATTTCAGAAAGAAATGGGTTTTAAGGCTAGTTTGAAAAGGCATTATATTTTCGAAAAGCTGCACGGTGAGTCATCTAAATTTTGCCTGATGTCGAGCGATTGGAGATCGGAAGTAATTAGTTGCTTTAATGATATGGAGTTTATTGAGTATTACTGTGACAAAAATTTATACGACATTATTGTTCGCACTGCACAAAAACCAGTAACTAGGCTGCGCTGCGTTACAGCTTCGTTATACGACGAGAAATATAATTCTCTTGAGCTTGAGCAAATTGGCTCCATTCTCGAGGTGGATCGCGAATATATTCTTAAGACGAGCAGAACTGCCAACGGAAAAGGTGTGCTTAAAGTTAAGGCACATGACTCATTTTTAACGTATGGTGATAATAAGGTTTTTTATTGTGATCTAGTTGAAAAATTTGGGAATGACTTCCTTGTTCAGGATGTTATCAAGCAGCATAGTTTAATATCCAATATACATCCAGAATCTGTAAACTCTCTTAGAATGGTTACTCTAAGATGGCAGGGAGAGATTCATTTTGTTATGGCTTTTCTACGAGTTGGAGCGGAAGGGCGAGCGAACGATAATGCAGGTACAGGAGGATTATGTGTAGGTGTAAGTGATAATGGAAAGCTTGATAATTTTGCTATTGACAAAGCCCTGAATTGTATCAGTATTCACCCAACAACAGGTTATGATTTTAGGCGTCCGGTAACCATACCCAATTACGAAACCTTTAAAAGCTTTGTGATAAATCTTCATCAGGACATACCTCATCATGATTTTGTAAGCTGGGATGTTGCCATCGGCGATGACGGCTTGCCTGTTTTTATTGAGCACAATTTTAGAGGCGCTTTGTGGTTATATCAGCTGGTTACAGGCTTGCCCTTATTTAGACAATTTTCACAAGAGATTGTGGACTATCTGCGTGATCAAAAAAACAATCCAAGTGGTCGTTATTTGCAAAGCATTAACTATAAGCGCATGCAGGTAAGCAATAAAAAAAGCAAAAAAACCATAGAGGCTCGCATGAGAAAATTTGCATCAAAAATCAAAAGTATGGTTAAGAATAGGTTGAGCCGAGCTCTCTATGGACAGGCGTTTGCAAGACGCAAAAATGAAAAAAATTAGAAGGTGTGAGATTGCGGCTAATTTAACCTGATTTGGGTTTATGGCTTGCCGTTAGTACATGTGGTGTGGTAATGGCAGTTTAATGAGTCCAATAAATGATATGGCAGGTATTCTGGATGCATGTCCATATTAGTGTTTTTTGTTGCCTCTCTTGGGGTTGTAATAGCTGCATATGGTGACATTGTTTTTCAGGGTCCGATAGCTAATTCTTCATGCTGTGTTACTGGATAAGCCCTCCGTGAGGCGGGCTTAGAAAATGACATCCATTTAGCTGCCTGGTGGATTTCACGGACTACCACTCCAAATTCTCGATTCCATTCCAATCCTCGTTCTTCAACGCCATGTCGATAGCGTCTTTTCTATGCCAACTACGCCGATAGATCGCTTTGATGTGTGCCGAGGCAGCGTTGGTCAGGTCGATGGCCTGCTGTGGCGTCAGGAAGCGGTTGACGTTGCTCAGCCCTCGAAACTCAATGACCGGATCGGTGACGCCGGCGGCGTGCAGTTCACGGGCCTCGATGGCGATACCTAGCAGGTTGGTCTGATCCTGGGGTCGGGTTTGTACGACGTCAGTCTCGCCAGCGATGTTGTAATTTAGGCCGGCGGCAAGGGCGTCATCGCGGGCGTTATCGATGGCTGTGCGCTTCCGGCCGGCGAGGGCAGGCAGCGCAGCGGCGGGAACCTCCCAGCCTACATGCACGACACCGTCAATTCGCGGGACGTGGTGAGGACTGGGCCGATCTGATTTCATTACCACCATATCTTCGGTAATCAAATGATCTTGTGATCCATCTGATTCTAATGCGTATATTTGATGATTTTTAATATAATGTTTCATTAGCGCAACTCCGACCATGTGATTATACCCCCAGAAACAAGCCTGTACTGGTGTCCATCTGGAACCTGAAAGTTGTTTGGCACACCTCCTTGGCTAGATCGAAAACCAACTGCTACCCAATCATTACCGTTTTTTGAAACTTGGGCTGCATCGTGAACTGCGCTGCTGCCGGTAGTAAGGAACACGTAAACAGAAATTATTCTCCCAGTCGTATTCGTGTATATTGTATTATTGCTTCTTTCGGATGTTACATCTTTCCAGCGCTGGCCTCCTCTTCCATACCCAGCTTCCTCGTTCATCTTATTTTCAGACAACAATTCAAGTGCATGCTGCACGTTCTCCGCGCCTGCGATTCCACCAGACTCGCTGCTTAAGCCGATCTGTTGCGCGCCATGCGCCACTTCCTTCTCTACGTGCTCATCTATGGCCGCCTTGACGCCCGCTGGGTGACTGGCGCGGTTGGTGGCGGTGCCCTCGCGGGTCTGTTCGCTGGTGGCCAGTTGCAGCATGCCCTGTTTGGTTGTGGTGGCGGCCGGGTGGTCGCGGCCTTCCTCGTGCTCCTGCAGCGCTTGGGCTGCCTCCTGGGCGGTGGCTTCAGCTTTCTGGTCAGCATACTGCCGGGTAGCGAGCACGACAGCCGGATCCACCTTGAGCGTAACGGCGGCGGTGTCGCTGACCTGGAGCACCATGCGCACGGTCTGGGTGCGACCGCTGCCCTCGTCGAGGGTGGGCTTGTAGGTCTCGGGGTAGTTGCCGTAGGCGATGAGGTCGCCGGCGGTGTCGAATACGCCGATCTCGCGGATTGTCCAGCCGCCGACGTCGGGCGGGATGACCTGCTCGAGCACGATCCAGTTGGGGTTTTCGGGGTCGACGTCAGACAGGTTGATCTGGGCACGACGCACCTCGTTGACCAGGGCCTCGCGGTCGCTGTCCGGCGTGGGCATGCTGCCGCCACCGTCGCCCACGGCCAGGTGGGTGATCTCGATGGTTTCACCCAGGGCCACGGCGTTGGCGAGTTTGGCCTGGCCGATGGTCGTGAGCAGCGTATAGAACTGGGCCATGCGGCGGCCTCCTTATGCTGTTTGCGGGTAGACGGTGGCGGTGTCGATGACGTCGAGGCCGATGCCGACAAAGAACGGCCCGGTAACCTGGGTGTCGCCAGCCTCGTAGGGGTAGACGGTGGTGTCATCACCGCCGTAGCTGACAGCCCCGATATAGAACTTGCCGCGGCTTTCGCCGAGCAGATCCAGGCCGGTGACGTGGCGGGTGAGCGGTTTGGCGTCGTCGATCAGCCGGGTAAGCTCCATGTACATGGCATCGTCGATGCCGGTGTCGAGCACGCCGATGCGCAGGGCGAAAGTTCCTCGCGGCCCCTCGGGCTCGGTTTCCCACCACTCGGTCACCCTGATCAGGTAGCCCAGTGGCTCGACCACGCGGCGCAGGGCGGCGATGGTGCCTTTCTTGCGATGGACGAAAAACGAGGTGGCGATGACTTCCCGCTTTGCGGCATTGCTCCATGCCGGGTCCCAGCGGTCCACTGAGAACGCCCAGGCGAGATAGGGCAGCAGGCGGGCGGGGCAGGTGTGCGGGTTCCAGAGTTGGCGCAGCAGCACCGGCACGCGCTGGATCTCGGCCAGGGCCTCGGCGGCGGCTCGCTCCAGGGGGGTACCGTTGGGCGGCAGCAGCGGGCTGCGGTTCTCACTCATCGCTGCCCCCGATCCCTACGCTGGTGGCGGTGCAGTGGGCGGCCTGGGTTTCGTCGAGCACGACGTCGGCGGCCGGGGCGGTGAGTTCGACGCGCTGCACGCCCTCGACGTGCAGCGCGGCATGAATGGCTGATATGCGAATGTCTCGGCCAAGGCGACGTTGCTCGCTGATGTAGCGCTCGAGCGAGGCCTCGGCGGCGTCGAGGACAGGCTCCTGCTCGGGCCCGGGGTAGATGTAGAGGGTGGCATCGATGCTGTACTCGACGATCTCCGCCGACTGGACTGTCAGGCGGTCGCCGACCGGGCGAATGTCTTCGGCGGATAGCACAGCCGTGACGATGTCGATCAGCTCCTGGCTGGCGTTACCGTCGCCCTCGGTGGATAGCAGAGTGACCAGGGCCTCGGCGGGCTCGGGGCTGATGGCAGTGGCGTCGGCAATGCGGCCGTCGGCGCTGCGGGCGTGGAATTCATAGGCGCCGCGGGGGCCGGCGACGCTGAGCCCTTCCCATGCCTGCTGGGCGCGTATCCGAAGATCGTCGTTGCTCTCGTAAGTGGGCGGTACCGGCGGGGTGGCGTTGGGGTCGCCCTCGTCGATCACCAGGCGCTCGACCTCGAAGTTGGCGACCAGGTTGTCGAGGTCCTCGTCTCGACTGTGCGCGAGCATGACCGCCCGGGCCGCTTCGTTGACCCGCTGTCGCCAGATCAATTCGCGGTAGGCGTTTTCCTGCAGCAGCTTGGTGAGGGGCTCGGACTCCAGGGCCAGGGTGGCCTCGACCTCGTCGCGGCGGCTGGCTGGCACCAGGTCGATCAGGGCGGCGCGGCGCTCAGCGAATACGGCTTCGTAGTCGAGGGGCTCGACCACGTTGGGCGCGGGCAGCTGGGATAGGTCGATGGTGCCGGTCATGTGATGGGCACCTCGAGCTGTATCGGCTGAGCCTCTCCACTACCCCCGCGGGTCTGGCCGTCGATCTCAAGCACGGCGGTGCCGGGGTGGTCGGCGCTGACGCTGCGGCGGATGGCGGTGACGTTGATGCGGGGCTCCCAGCGAAGCAGGGCGATGACGGTGGCGGCGTAGGCCTGGAGCAGCGTGGCGTCATGCAACGGCTGGTCAATCAGGTCGGGCAGGAGACTGCCGTAGTCGCGGCGCATGACACGCGAGCCGATGGGCGTGGTGAGAATGTCGCGCACGCTCTGGCGGATATGCTCGAGGCCATCCAGGGGCTGACCGGTATGGGCGTTCATGCCTGCCATCTACTCGACTCCATAGGTGCCGGCGGAGCTGCCGGAGGTTACCGGCACTTCGGCGTTGCTCTGAACCTCGTCGACCACGGCGTTGGCGATGGCCTCGGCCATGCGATTCACCCAGGAGTGTTCACCGGTAGCGGTGGCACCCTGGGCGGCCATCTCGCTGACGATGCGGCTCTTGAGCTGCGCCTTGCTGAGTGCCATCTATTTGCCCGCCGTGACTGTGCTGGACCCGTCGCCGTGCGGGTTGCCGGTGAAATGGCAGATGTGCCCCGTGGTGACGACAGGATCACCGCCGTTGTGCCGGATGCTGGGGGCTTCGACGGTGACTTCGCCGGTGGCCTTGACTTCGATAGGGCCGACGCAGTCGATCAGAAGGCGGTTTGCTTCGTGGTCGTACTCGATGTGGGTGCCGTCGGGTAGCCAGCGGCCTATCACGTTGGGATTGCTCGAAGGGGCGGGGTGGGCTTGCTGGTAAAGGGCCAGCATGACGAAGCCCGCGGAAAGGTCACCGCCAGGCGATATCACGACGACCTGTTCACCGACGGTGGGTGGGTTCCAGGTGCGCGAGGTGCCGGCGCGGCTTTCGATCCAGGGCAACCAGCCGGTGAGCAGACCGCCGGCCTTCACACGCACCCGCGCGGCGGCGTGATCCACCTCGGCGATGGTGCCCAGGCGGATCAGGTTGTGAATCAGTCGAAGTAGTTCGGCGGCGTTGTTCATGCCGCCATGCTTGCCCGGGCGGGCGCGAGTCTCTAGCGGTGGCGGTTGTGGATCGGCCGGTTACAACGCAGGGGCGAAAAACGGATCAGGTCAGGTGGTCGATCAGGCTGTCGCGGATGCGCGTCTGATCGCCGCGGGTCAGGCCCAGCAGTTCACGCTGCGGGTAGTTGTGGCGGGGGCCGCCGGGCTGGACGCGGGCGCGAAGGCCGTATTGGTGCACCCGGGCGATGCGGGCCACGCGGCCAACGAAGCCGACCTGGGCGCCGGCGGCGGTGACGCGGGCCTTGATGAATTTGGCGGTACGCAACTTGCTGAACATGGCGCGGCGTCTGATGCCGCCGGCCTGGCCTCGCAGGGCGGCGCGAGGCTCGTAGCGGGAGCCGTCGGGGTTCTGCTGGGCCTTGATGCGTTCGCGCTGGCTGATGCGCAGGTCGCGGGCGACCTCTCGGGCGAGCACGCGGCGCTGGCTGGCGGTGAGCTTTTCAATCAGCGGTGCGACCCATGATTCGAGGGCCTGCAGATCGGGGTCACTCATCGGTGGGGGACTCCCACGCACTGGCTTCTTGGAACTCGGCGTCACCGGGGCCTTTGACGTTCAGCGACCAGGAGGTAGCCGGGCATGCCTCTATCGGGTAGGCCGGCATGCGGTGTTCGGCGTTGATCTTGCCGGCGTCGCAGTCCACCAGGGCGACGACGCGTTCGGTCAGCCGCACGGTAAGCGCCAGGTCCCAGGCTTCATTGCTGAGGATCTCGGCCTCGAGGCTGACGGCTTCGTCTGGGTCGAGGTCGGGCTGGTAGCGGCTGAGCCACTGCAGCAGGGGGATCATCAGGGTGTCGAGTGAGCCGGTATAGTCGGTGATGACGATCTGGGCATCGACGCGGTATTCATGGCTGAGGTGCTGGCCGCGCGCGAAGGCGATGCGGCCATCCTGCACGAAGGTCAGCAGTTTTTCAGGACCTCGCCGGAGCTCTGGCACGGCGTCGATCAGGTGTTGGCGGAGGGCCTGGAGCTTGATCATCGGCCGAGCTCATCCAAGAAGCCGCGGGGCTTGCCCTTGAGCTGGCCGACGATCTTCTCGCCGGTGCGGCCGGCGATATAGCCGCCGACGCCGAGCGTCATCAGGTTCCACAGTGCCTCGGGCAGCTCGAGCTGCAGGCCGATGCCGAACATGGCACCCAGGTAGGGGGCGAGCAGGTAGTTGTTGGCGACAATGGCGACGATGACCAGCATCAGGATGGGGCGCCAGTTGCGCTGCAGCCAGCTCTCGCCGGCGGCCTCGGCCAGCAGCACCTTCATCTGGGCCTGCAGGTTGGCGTCCTGCTGGTCGATCAACCGGCGCTGCAGCTCGGCCTTGAGCCGGTTGGCTTCGTCCTTGTCGGTCACGGCCTTGTCGATGACATCGAAGATGGGGCCGGCAACGGTGCCGAGGATGTTCTGGATCAGGTTCATGCGGCGAGCTCCAGGGCGGTGGCATGGCGCCGGAAGGCGGCGGCCAGCTTGGTGTCGTAGTCGTTCCTCTCGAAGGCGGGGCCGTTGTAGCGCCGGGCGAAGTCGCGCCAGTCGTGGCGGCGCAGGCTGCGATGCAGGGCGGTGTCGGCTTCGATGAAGCGGATGAAGGCCTCGAGCTGGCGGGACTCGCTGTGGCGCATGGCATCGAGCCAGGCCAAAGCGCTGACGTAGCCGAGGCGCTCCCAGTGGAAGCCCATGATCTGGAACAGGCCCCAGCTGGCCGACTCGATGGCAGCCTGGTGGTGCAGGTAGCGGGCCTTGTCGAGGCGGTCGTGCTCCCGGTGGCCGCCGATGTAGCCGCCGGGGCTGCGGTTGATCAGGCTGGGGTGGCTGCGCTCGAGTTCGGTGGGGTTGACGCCATGATGCTCGAGACGGCGACGCATGATGTGGCGCTCGAACAGTATCACCGGCTCGCCGTTGCGCGGGCCACCGTGGTGAAAGCCGACGCCGCGCGATTCCACCTCATTGATGGCCATGATGGCGGCGAGATCGACATCGAGGGTGTCGGCGGCGTTGACCAGGTCGATCTGACCCAGCGCGCGGGCATCGTCGCCCTGGATGAGGGCGCGACGTGTCTTACGGCCGACCACGCCGTCGACGACGAGGCCGTGGGCGCGCTGGAACTTGCGCACGGCCCATTCGGTGGCGGGGCCGAAGATGCCGTCGGGCTCCAGGCTGGCTCCGTGGCGATTGAGGTCGCGCTGAACGGCTTCGACGGCATAGCCGGTATGGCCGTGGCGTAGCAGGGTCATGGCAGGCGTTCCTCCAGGTCACTGACGCGCTCGTTGAGCCGTCGCACGTCGTTCTTCAGGCCACCGATCTCGCGATCGGCATCGCTCTTGCGGTAGTAGAGGTTGCTCCAGTCGCGCAGCTCGCCTCGCAGTTCGTTGATCAGTTGCCCCTGGTAGGCCAGGCGCTCCTGGAGCACGGCGGTGTTCTTGCCCAGGTTGACGAGCTCGAGACCCGCCCAGGCGAGCAGGGCGACGAGGATGATCTGGATACCGGTTTGAATGTGGCGTTCGAGCATGGTCTGGGTTCCGTGGGGCCGGGGCATGCAGGTCCTTGTCAGCTCCAGAGGTTGATGATGTCGCGGCGCGCTGGCTGCGGTGCGGCGGCGGGTAGCGTGACCGGTGTTCCCTGCGGCAGGATCGGGCCCAGCTCGGCCAGGCCTGGGTTTAGCTGCAGGGCCTGTTCGGTGACGTCTGACGTGGCACCGAGCACCCGCTGGCAAATGCTGTCGAGGGTCTCGCCCTGCTGGGCGCGAACCGTGACCGTCATATCAGCTCGACCGTGGTGTGATTGCGGCCGGTGATTTCCGACACTGCCCACCGGGCGTCGCGGCGGTACTCGTCGGCAGCGGCGGCCTTGGCTTCGCCGCGGTCGTCGCCTTCGCCGGTGGCGGAGATCTCGCGGTAGCGCTCGAGCAAGGTGGCGTGTGCCGTGGCGTAAACGGCGCGCTTGTACAGAAGCGGGTAGACGTTGGGCGGCAGCCAGCTGGGCGGCGAGACATCGCCAATCGATTCGGCGCCGTCGTCGGCCTGCTCTTGCTGCCAGGTCGCGAGCTGTCGGTTGATATCGGCCATAGCCACCTGAAGCGCATGAACGGCTCGCTCGCTGGTGACGTTGCTGTCGAGGCGCTCGACCAGGCGGAAGTCTGCGGGGCTGACCGCGGGCCAGAAGCCGTTGTTCTCGATGTCGGTGGCCGGTGGATCTTCGGTGCCGTAGCCGGCGGCGATCAGTGACATGGTGGCCTCTCAAAAACGGGGGTGGGCCGGGCATCGAGCCAGGAGAGAGCTACCGCTCTAGCCCGGCGCCCCCGTGACGTCGGCGTGCGACTCGGTGGCAGCGGTCAGGCCTTGTTGCTGGTGGCCTGGCCGCTTGCGTTCTGCTGCTTGAGCTCGCGTTCGAGCTTCTCGATGTCTTTCTTGACGCCGACCCGGTCATTGAGCTGCAGGGCGCGCTGCAGGTGGGTCAGCGCTTCGGCGTGCTGCTCGCCCTTGGCGCGGTAGGCGTGGCCCAAGGCCTTGTGCAGCTTGGCGCGGATCTGGTCGTGCATATCCGCTTCGTGGACCAGGGCTTCGGCCTCGACCAGGTGCATGACGAGACGGGCGGCCAGGTCCTGATCGGCGGCATCATCGTCGGTGGCTTCCAGCTGCTTGAGGGCCTCGTCGGCGACCTGTTCGGCAACGATCGAGGCGGTGTCACGCTCGAAGCGGTCGGGGGTGTCGAGCTTGTGCTGCATCGCATAGCGGGCGATGGCCAGGCCGCCGGCGAGGTCGCCGATGTCAAAGCGCCACAGCATGACGGTCATCAGCACATCGTCTTGAGCGCCCTTGCCGCCATCGAGCACGCCGGCGATGTAGGCGTCGAACTCGGGCAGCAGCTCGCGCTTTTTCTCGATCTTGGCCTCGATGGACTTGATGCCCTTGAGGGTACGCCGCGCCTCCCAGAGCGCGGCGGCGAAGATCTCGTATTGCTCGCCGGTCTGGGGCCGGCCGGCAAGTGCGTCACCGGCTGCTAGGGCGGTGGTGACGCGCTGGTAGTGCTTACGGGCTGGGCTTAGCATCCAAGGCTCCTTATTCGGCCGGCTCGAGCAGCTCGATGTTCTCGACCAGGCAGCCGAACCCGTAATCCTCGACGACGTAGGCGTCGTTGCTGGATTCGTAGTTCTCGACCCGCTTGCGCTTGGGGTTGTCGACGATGCTGCGGCGCCGGCTACCCAGCTGCCAGTACATGGAGAGGTTCTGCAGGCTGGTGACGAAGATCTTTCCATCGGGCACGAAGGGCGCGCGGACGGCCTGCAGGCCGCCGACGCGCTTCTGGCTGATCATCATGTCGAGTGCGCGGGCCTCGGTGGGCGTTTCGGCGTGCTGGCTGATCAGCGGGAAGTATTTATCGGCGAGCATCTTGCGGCCCATGATGGCCACCAGGTCGGTGGACTCGCGGAACCAGGGATCCACCATCTCGTTCACGACATCGAAGACCAGGGCGTCGAGGTTCTTGTAGTCGCCGGAGGCGCCCACCGTCACCTTGCCGGAGGCGTCGGCGACTTCGGTCAGCACCCGGGCAGGGGCGTGGGTGCGGTATTTCTGCAACCAGCCGATGTTGACGTCCTGCAGCATCGGGTTCGCGGTGCGGTCGGTGGCAGTGGCAGCCGAGGTGCCGTTGAAGCCGACCATGATGCGGTCGAGGGCCTGCTGGCGAACGATGGCGTTGCGCAGCCGGGTCTGAAAATCCGGGAACTTGGCCCAGGCATCCATCTTCGCCCAGCTCAGGTAGGTGTCGAACTCGGTGGAGTGACACTCGTACTGGTGATCGCCCAGGGTGCTGAGGTCACGCGGCGAACGGTCGTTCTCGCTGACATCGGTGCGGCCGGCAATCGGGCCGGACACGCCGAGGCCGAGCTTTTCGCCCTTCAGCTCGTCGACGCCGACGATGTTGATCTGGCCGAGAAACTCGCTGGATTCCTGAATCTTGGATTCCAGGGTCTGTTGCACCGACGGTTCGACGCTGAACGTTTCGGCAGCGTTGGGCACGCCGGAGAGCTGCGCCAGGCGCTGCTTCCAGTTGTTGTAAGCAATACGGGTTTCGTTGCGCATGGTCAGTCCTTAGCAGTCGGTCAGTTCAGCACCGCCGGCGGCACCGGTGGCAGATGAGCGGGGCGGGGTGTCGGGGGTGAATTCGAGCTTGGTGAACAGCTCGGCGAGCTTGGCCTTGGTGGCGTCGTGGGCTTCCTGCAGCTCGGTGAATGCCTCGGCGGTGGGCCGGGCTTCCAGATCGGCAGCTAGGGCGCTGTGTTTCTGCACGAACAGCTCGAGGGTCTGCTCGAGCTCGGTGCGGAAGTCGGCGAAGCTATTGTCGGTCTTGGCGTCGTGCTTCTTGAACAGCGACTTGACGCGGTCTGCCAGGCTGGGGCCCTTGTCTTCCGGCTCGCCGGTGGAGAAATCGAGCTCTGTCTCGATGGCGGCGGTGAACAGGTTGCCCGGGCTGAGCTTGCGGGCTGCCAGGGGGCTCTTGTCACCCTGCTGGGCGCTGAACTGCAGCATCTCGGTGCCAAGGCTGGCCGGTGAGTCGGTGACCGCAACGCCGACCAGGTATGCCTCGCCGCTGCCGGCGAAGTCGGGATCGACTTCAATGCTGGAGTAGATTTTTTGCCGCTCGGCATTCATCTGCTTTAGCCGATCGGTTGGGTCGAGCTCGGCGAACAATCCAAGCTTGGTCACGCCGTCGATCTCGACGCTTTCGGCCTTGACGGCGTTGACATCGCCAAGCGCGGCGAAAGGGCCGTCGTGGTACATGCCGCGCATGTGCTCAAGCCAGATACGGGCGCCATATTTCGCGGGGGCATAGTTGCGGGCCATCTGTTCGATCCAGTCTTTCGAGATCGTGCGGCCATCGGTAGTGGCGCCTTCAGTGGCGACTCGAAACCAGGGCATGGGCGTTCCTCGGTGCGTTCAGGCGGTGGCGATTTGCTGCCGTCAGGTTCCGCGCCCATGCGCAGCGCCTCAACTGGGGGGCGTTGTAGATCCCTTAACCACAACCGGGGGCACCGGGCGGCCTGCGCGGGCGCGGGTACGCTGGCGGCATGACGACGATGCCCCCAGACATGACAGATTCCCCCCGCCTGACGGCCCGCCATCTCTACTGGCAGGGCTGGCGAGTGGCGCGCATTGCCGAGTTCATCGGCGAGAAACCCGCGACCGTTCACAGTTGGAAACAGCGTGACGACTGGGAGTCGGCATCGCCGACCCAGCGTGTGGAGGGCGCGCTCGAGGCGCGTCTGGTGCAGCTGATCACCAAGGCCAAGAAAGAGCCCGGAGACTTCAAGGAGATCGACCTGCTCGGCCGGCAGATCGAGCGACTGGCTCGGGTGCACAAGTACCAGGAGACCGGCAAGGAAGCCGACCTAAACCCGAACATCAACGCTCGCAATGAGGCGCCGCGGCGAAAGAAGCGGCGGAACTACCTGGAAGCAGAACAGGTAGAGCAGTTGAAGGCAGCCTTCCTGGAGAGATGCTTTCGGTACCAACTGGATTGGTACGACGCAGGGCTGAAATACCGTATTAGAAACATCCTGAAGAGCCGCCAGATTGGGGCCACTGATTATTTCTCACTCGAAGCAATCGTCGATGCCTTCGAGAATGCCCGAAACAAGATATTTCTCTCTGCCTCGAAAGCTCAGGCCCACATCTTCAAGAACTACATCGTCAAGTTCGTCAAGGAGGTCACCGGCGTAGAGCTGAAGGGTGACCCCCTGGTGCTGGATAACGGTGCCGAACTGCACTTCCTCGGCACCAACAGCAAGACCGCCCAGGGCTACCACGGTGACGTGTTCCTTGATGAGTATTTCTGGATCCACCGGTTCCAGGAGTTCCGCAAGGTCACGTCCGGCATGGCCATGCACAAGAAATGGCGGCAGACCTATTTCTCCACGCCATCGAGCGTGGGGCATGAGGCGTACCCGTTCTGGAATGGTGAGCTGTTCAACAAGCGGCGGGCGAAGAAGGACCGGAAGGAATTCGATGTTTCCCACGCGGCACTGGCCCAGGGCTTGCTGTGCCCGATGGGCAGTGGCGGCAGATCGTCACGGTGGAAGACGCCATCGCCGGCGGCTGCGACCTGTTCGACCTCGAGCAGCTGCGCCTCGAATACAGCGATGACGAGTTCGCCAACCTGCTGATGTGTCAGTTCGTCGACGACAGCCAGAGCGCGTTTCCGCTGGCCCTGGTCATGCCCTGCATGGTCGACAGCTGGGAAGTCTGGGACGACTACCGGCCGTTCGCGCCGCGCCTGTTGGTGATCGGGGTGTCTGGGTGGGGTACGACCCGAGCGGTACCGGCGAGGATGGCGACGGCGCCGGGCTGGTGGTGGTGTTGCCGGCACGAACGATGGGCGAGCGTCATCGGGTGCTCGAGCGCCACCGGCTGAAGGGCGACGACTACGAAGCGCAGGCGGATTTCATCAAGGGGTTCCGCGAGAAATACCGCATCGAGCACATCGGCATCGATACCACCGGGCTCGGCGGGGCGGTGGCCGAGTACGTCGAGAAGTGGTTCCCAACCGTGGTGCGGTACCGCTACACGCCAGAGCTGAAGGGCATGATGGTGATGCAGGCACAGCAGATCATGCGCAAGGGCCGGCTTGAGTTCGACGCCGGCTGGTCGGATCTCATGCAATCGTTCATGGCCATCAAGCGCGAGTTGACCGACAGCGGCCGCCAGTTCACCTACAAATCCGGACGCAACAAGCAGACCGGCCACGCCGACCTGGCGTGGGCAACCATGCACGCCCTACACAAAGAACCGATCGAGGGCCCGGCCGAGGCCGGTACCGGTCAATCCATGATGGAGATCTTCGAATGAGCGAGACAGCCGAAAAGCCGCGCATCAGGGTGCCGGCCTACAAGACCGACGACAGCGGCCCCGGGCGCATGGAGGCGTTCAGCTTTGGCGAGCCGGAGCCGGTCACCTCGATGCGTGATATCTGGTACGAGGGGGTGTGGCTGTCGCCCGACGAGTGGTACGAGCCGCCGATCCCGTTCTCGATCCTTGCGAAGAGCTACCGGGCGACGGCGCACCACGGCTCGGCGCTACAGGTGAAGCGGAACATTCTGCTGCGTACCTTCCAGCCTCATGAGCTGCTCGGCCGGCAGGCGTTCAGTGCGCTGGCCCTGGATTACCTGGTGTTCGGCAATGGCTACCTCGAAGAGGTGCGCGGCCGCCTGGGCAAGCGGCTGCCGTTCCGCCACCTGCGCGCCAAGTACATGCGCCGTGGCGGGCCGGCTGCCGACCGCTATTGGTGGGTGCCCAACTACCTGGAAAAGGTCGAGCTGCCGCGGGGCAGGGTGGTGCACCTGCTCGAGCCGGATATCGATCAGTCGATCTACGGGGTGCCCGACTATATCGGCAGCCTGCAAAGCGCCTGGCTCAACGAGAGCGCTACCCTGTTCCGCCGGCGGTACTACCTCAACGGCTCGCATGCCGGGTTCATCATGTACGTGAACGATCCCGCCCATGACCAGAAGGATATCGACTCGATTCGCCAGGCGCTGCGCGAGAGCAAGGGGCCGGGCAATTTCCGGAACCTGTTCATGTACTCCCCTGGGGGCAAGAAGGACGGGGTTCAGATCATCCCGGTTTCCGAGGTCGCGGCGAAGGATGACTTTTTCAACATCAAGAACCTGACCCGGGACGACCAGCTCGCCGGACATAGGATACCCCCCCAGCTGATGGGGGTAGTCCCCCAGAACACAGCCGGGTTCGGTGACGTCGAGAAGGCCGCCCGGGTATTCGTTGCCAATGAACTGGAGCCCCTGCAGGCCACCATGATGGAGATCAACGAGATCATGGGGGAAGAGATCGTCAGGTTCCGCCCGTACTCCCTCGACGAGCCGAGCGGTACCGGCCTGGACCCTGCCCGGTAGCCCTGCGAACCAGCAGGCACCCCAGCCCCACCATGCCGCCCACCTGGGCGGCTTTTTCGGCATCATCGCCAATCTTTTTGATACGCATTAGCCTTAGCGTCTGAGTTGGCGGCCCAGCGCGGCCCGCTGCGCTTCTCTGTTCCTAGCCCTGCTCGCTCCTCGCCTTCGATTCCCTTAGCGCCCTCACGGCCGCCAGCGGGCCGACCTGCCCCACGCCCGCCAGACCCCACGGCGCGCCATCGGCACCCCGCCCCGCCTGCGCTCTAAAAATATTTATTTTTATGCACTGATGCGCTAAGGGTTCAGGCCGCGCCGTTGCTGGGCTCGCGGCAGGTTATTAGAGGTTCTTTCCTTATGCGCTTTTATGCACTTTTCGCCATGGTTATGCACAGGTGGTTTTTCATTCTGATGTGAACGCCGGCGGCCACATTGTGACCGCCGGCGTCGTTGAATCTGTTCCGCTCGCTATGCTGGTGTACCGCTACTGTACCAAGATCACCTAACCGATTGTTCTGCCTGCCCTGTTGTCCCATCCATCATCGGGGCAATAGAGAAAGTGCGGTCGAGCTCGGGCATTGGCATCACTGGTAGGGCAGGGGAAGGGGATGATTCTATCAGCCCTGGTCAATCATTGGCCATTTCAGGCACATCATGCCTCGCATTGATCGAAAGCCGCTGTCTTTTGCCGGCATCTACGCCGAGTTGTAATGCTGGCAGCCTGGGCTATGCGGTCCTAGTCTGACTAACCGCAAGACGGTCCGCCAGGTGGGCCGTGACGTATACCGGCCAGGCAATGAGGGAGACTCAGGGATGAATCATTCGGCCGTGTAATTTTGTAAGATATTTCTTACAGAAACTCGAGCAATTTTCTTACATTGAACATTATCCTGCGTTAAACCGCTATTCGCCCAGAGCGACTACCTTGAAGTGTAGCGGGACAGGGAGAGCCCAACAGGGAAGATCGAGCAATGGAGTGCTCATACCCAGGGATGCTTGGGCAGGAAGCTCGAGGTTGGTTTGCAAACAGGGAGCGTTGAGATGTGCCCGGCCCCAGTGGCCGGGCTTTTTTCATTCTCGCCTTCAGGCAGGCGCTGCCGTAACAACGTGGTGGGAGCTGTCATTCCCGTCCGGCCTGGCCTCAGGTATTGAACACCGCGTACACCATCTGCAGGGCCAGCCCCATCAACATGACGGCGAAGGCCCGCTTGAGCAGCGCCACGGGCAGCCGATGGGCCAGCCTGGCCCCGATGGGGGCGGTGAGGATGCTGAAGGGCGCCATCAACAGCAGGGCGGGCAGGTAGACGTAGCCCAGGGCGGCACTCGGCAGGCCCGGCGTGGCCCAGCCATTGATGATATAGCCCAGCGCACCCGCCACGGCGATGGGCAGCCCCACGGCCGCCGAGGTGCCGATCGCACGTGGCAGTTTCACGTTGCACCAGGTCAGGAAGGGCACCGTCAGCGAGCCACCGCCGATGGCCACCAGGGCCGAGATGGCGCCGATGCCAAGGCCGGCCCCGCTAAGGCCGACCGGGCGAGGCAGGCTACGACTAGGCTTGGGTTTCAGGTTGGCCATCATCTGCAGCGACATCAGTACCATGAAGCAGGCGAAAAAGATGGCCAGGCCTCGGGTCGGCATCAGGGCGGCGATGAAGGTCGCCAGAAAGGTGCCGGCCAGTATGCCCGGCGTCATGTAGCGAACGGTTTGCCAATGCACGGCCCCGTGGCGATGATGGGAGAGCAGGCTGGCGGTGGCCGCGGGAATGATGGCGGCCATGGCGGTGCCCAGGGCCAGGTGAGCGAGGTGCTCGTGGGGCACGCCCTGCAATACGAACAGCGAGGTAAGAATCGGTACCATGATACCGCCGCCACCGATGCCGAGCAGGCCAGCCATGATGCCGACCACGCCGCCAAGGGCAATGTAGGCCAGCCACCAGATCAGTTCCAAGGTAGGGTCTCCTGAAAGGGCTTTGCCAGTATTGGCCGGCCATTGTACGGCAAGCGGGCATCGGGTAGTGAGTGAAGGGGAGGGCGGTAAGTACAGGTTCCTGGGCACCGGGCTTGGTGTGGAGCAGGCCACGGGTTGGCTACGAGCCGGGGCAGCACCAGGAGCGCACCTTATTCCGTTGACAAGCAGGCAACATCAAGGAAGCAGAAATGGATGGGCATTTCTGGAGGCACGGGAAATGATCGTCTTTGAAAACGGCGTCGTGCCTGGTGTCATGATTCTCTTTCCCTTTCAGGTATGGATCTTGTTTTGGCCAGAGGGTTCGGCAGATAAAGTGAACGATATGTGTTCGGGGGAGTTGCGCGATACGAGAAGGTCAAGGCACCTGGCCCGGAGCGTGTGGCCGGCTTTCTGAGCGGTAATGAGAGTGTTCATGAGCCGTCGCAAAATATTCTAAAGCGGCATGGATATAGTTGCCTGATGTCGAGACTGGCGATACTGGAAAGCCAATCTTATGAGCCTTGACGGAACGCCGTAAAAGGCTCTGTGAGGTATTCAAGGAGGCCACGGCTAGGGTGGATACCTACCCGTGACATCTGGATAACGCGATCCATCTTCCACCATGTTTCTCAATTTTTTCCATCTCGATGAGAGCGAAAAGAGCGCAGTCAGCCCTTTCTTGACCAGGAGGAGTGTTCAAAAATGGACTCTCGTCTGATTCAGATGGGAGAGCAGGTGACGGCATGCATGCCATATGGGGAATGCCCCGCTTCCTCTGCCTTGACTGCTCCTGGTTCGGTTTCCGCCAAGAAATATGCTATGTAAGGGTGAGGCACCAGCCAAAGGGAGGCTAGGGACGATGAGCCGACAACAGAGATTGGAATCACTGCGCGATGAACTGATCGATCGTGCAGATCGCTACAAGGCGCACAAGGCACGCCTGGAGCAGCCGCTGGACAGGGATCTGGAAGACCAGGCCATCGAGCTGGAAAATGAGGATGTCATCGATGCGCTGGAGCAGGAAGCCGAGGAGGAGCTGCGTCAAGTGATGCATGCACTGGAGCGTGTCCAGAGCGGCGAAGGCGATACGTGCGAACAGTGTGGCGAGCCGATTGATCCCCGGCGTATCGAAGCATTGCCTTATGCCGTACTGTGCCTGGAGTGTGCCGCTGGCAGAGCCCACCAGTAGCCATAGCCATTTCTGGAAAAACAGCGAATTCCTACCCATTTGCGATCTTGAAGAGCCGTTACGCTCTTCTGGCGCGGTGTCCGACTGGCGTTGCTTGGTTTAATTTCGCCGTTGGGACGAACCGTCCAGGCCGGTGGTAGTCTAGAAGATCAATATGTCGGTTGGAGGAATTCATGAAGGTACGGCGTCGACTATCCTGCGTTGGATTGGTGGCTCTGCTGGCGCTGTCCGGCTGTGGTAACGACACTGGGCCGGAAGAGGCTGGGCCGGAAGAAGACGTGACGAATGGACAGCCGGAAGTCGTCGCGACCGATGAGGCTGCTGAAGAGGTGGAGCCGCTGGAGGTGGATATCTCGGTTGCGGCTGCGCTGCGCAGCGACCGGAGGCTGATGGTCGAGGGGGAGACCAATTTGCCGGAAGGGGCTCGCCTGTTGATCGTGGTGGAACGTGAGTTGAGCGGCGTGCGTTGGCAGTCGCGTACAGAAGTCCAGGGTAGCCGTTTCGAAGCGGGGCCGTTCGGACCCGGGAGCGGTCTGCCGGACGGTGGTTATACCATTACGGTGAATTTGCCGGAGGCCAGTGTGCAGCCGTCGGCGATTCGTCAGCGGATCGGTGACCAGGGCGAGCATCTGGCAGGACCGCTGGTAAGGAGTTCGCGCCACGGTCTGGGGCAGGTGGCAAGCTATTCGCGGCGCTATCTGATCGGCACTGAGCCACGCCGAACCACCGACGAGGTGGAAGTGCTGGGCGTTGAATGAGGTACCCAGAGGGGCACCTTAGTTCCCCTCCTGGCGCCAGCGCGCCAACAGCCTGCCGACCGGTTGGTCATTCTTCTGCAGCGGCGTTGCCTGGGACGCTGCTGATCTTTCACTGCTATAGAGCAATTCCCCGTCCTGGCTGCGTTCCAGTTGGCCGATGAACAGACCCATTTCACCTTCTATCAAATAACGGCCCGGTTGGTCGTAGCCTTTTATCGGCCCAATGGCGGCCAGGTCGCCTGTGCCCAGGTAATCGAAATATTCACCGGGGGCCGGGGTGACCAGATAGCACTCACCTCGCCAGTTGGTATCGGCAAGAAAGCCCTCGGGCAGCGTGATGCGGTTGGCGTTGGGGTTATGCCAGGGGGCTGGAGGCTGGCTACGCAGATAGAGCGGCGTGGGCAGCAGATCGGCACTGTCATCTTCCAGCAGGCGACGCAAGGGGCAGCCCAGGGCATCGGCCAGGGCGACCAGGCGCTCGTGGCCGATCTGCTTGATAGCGCCGGACTCCCAATACGAAATCGTGACATCGGAAACGCCGACTTTCCTAGCCAGTGCCGCCTTATTGAGGCTCGCCTCTATCCGAAGCTGCTTGATGCGTGGGCCCAATGCGTGCATCTCTTCATTCCTGCCAACGATGAATAAAAGAAAGGGATAGTCAATGATCTGGATTAACTGTGCAAATTTGGCGTGTCAACGATAAAAAAACTGTTAGGGGCGCGGTTGCTGCCTGCTGTGAAGGGTGGGGCTGTCCGGCGTTCCTTGCGGCTGTGAATGCTACAAGGTGCTGATTTATTATTGCTTTTCGCATCCATTGGGTGTGGCAAGTGAGCAGAGGGCGTCGAAAGGTCCTGCTGTTCGGGTGGAGTAGAGGGGCGGTCGAGTTAGGTCAGTTGACCACGCTTCCAGCGCAAGGGTCTCCTGGTATCGACCTCGTCGGCTGGAAAGGATTCCCGGGCACGGCTGCCTGTGTCCAGGCAGGTGCGTATAATGGCGCCATGCCCATCCCTCAATGGATAAGGACGACATGACCGTACGTACTCGCATTGCGCCGTCACCCACCGGTGACCCCCATGTGGGCACCGCCTACATTGCCCTGTTCAACCTCTGCTTCGCGCGACAGCACGGCGGGCAGTTCATCCTGCGCATCGAGGATACCGACCGGGTCCGCTCTACTGCCGAGTCTGAGCAAATGATCCTCGATTCACTGCGCTGGCTGGGGCTGGAGTGGGACGAGGGGCCGGATGTGGGTGGCCCCCATGGCCCTTACCGCCAGAGCGAGCGTGGAGACATCTATGCCGAATATGCCCGGCAGCTGATCGACGCCGGCCACGCCTTCAAGTGCTACCGTACCAGCGAGGAGCTGGATGAGCTGCGTGAGGCACGCAAGGCGGCAGGCATGCACCTGGCACTGAAGCCCACTGATCTGGCTTTGCCCAGTGACGAGCAGATGCGCCGCGAGCGAGAAGGGTGGCCTCATGTGGTGCGCATGAACGTGCCCACCACCGGCACCTGCCTGATAGAGGACATGTTGCGGGATACCATCGAAGTCGACTGGGCCCAGGTCGATGCCCAGATCCTGCTCAAGTCCGATGGCATGCCTACCTACCACCTGGCCAATGTGGTGGACGATCACCTGATGGGAATCACCCATGTGCTACGTGGTGAAGAGTGGATCAACTCGGCGCCCAAGCATCAGCTGCTCTATGAATACTTTGGTTGGCGGATGCCGGTGCTCTGCCATATGCCGCTGCTGCGCAACCCTGACAAGTCGAAGCTTTCCAAGCGCAAGAACCCGACCTCGATCAATTACTATCGCCGGATGGGATTCCTGCCCCAGGCTGTGACCAACTACCTTGGCCGTATGGGTTGGTCGATGCCCGACGAGCGCGAGAAGTTCAGCCTCGATGAGATGATGACGCACTTCGATGTCCAGCGAGTCTCGCTCGGCGGCCCGGTTTTCGATCTCGAGAAGCTGACCTGGCTCAACGGCCTCTATATTCGTGAGGACCTTGACGACAAGGCGTTCCTGAAGGCCTTGATGGAGTGGGCCTTCAACGAGGAGTACGTTGGGCAGATCCTGCCCCAGGTGCGTACCCGGGTGGAAATCCTTTCCCAGGTGGCGCCGCTGGCCGGTCATTTCTTCTCCGGCCTGCCGGAGATCGAGGAGGGCGATTTCGACAGCGTCAAGCTGGGACGGGAGGAACTGGTCAAGTTGCTGCAATTCCTGGTTTGGCGCTTCGAGGTCGTCCCGGCCTGGCACAAGGAGGTGTTGCTCGGCGAGGTCAAGGCGTTGGCAGCGCATTTCGATCTGAAGATGAAGGACTTCCTGGCCCCGGTTTTCATCGCCATTACCGGTTCTGCAGCGAGCACGTCGGTCATGGATGCCATGGCCATACTGGGCTCGGACATGACCAGGGCGCGGCTGCGCCACGCCATCGAGGTGCTCGGCGGAGTGTCCAAGAAGCAGGCCAAGCGCTTCGAAAAGGAGTACCGCGAACTCTTATAATGGGTTGAAACAGGCGATTTGCCTGTTGACGAAGGCGAGGCTAATCAGTAATATACGCCTCGTCTTCACGAGACATGTGGGGCCTTAGCTCAGCTGGGAGAGCGCAACACTGGCAGTGTTGAGGTCAGCGGTTCGATCCCGCTAGGCTCCACCAATCATGGTTTCGTGCGTGACATTGCGTCCCATTCGTCTAGTGGTCCAGGACACCGCCCTTTCACGGCGGGAACAGGGGTTCGAACCCCCTATGGGACGCCATCCTGCTCTATCATCCCGTTTTCTGAAATCGAGATCCCGAGACGCCTGGTGCGTCTTTTTTGTTGTCTGGTCGCGCCCAGTGCGATGGCGGCTTCCGCTTGCGTGTAAAACGCATTGAAGTGCCGGTTTTTCGCGATTTAGGGCTTGACTTGTCCACTCGTCCAAGGCTTCCGGAAATACCCTGTGTGCAGTTTTGCCCACCTCGCTGCACCCTAGGTGTTTCCGGTAAAACCTATATATTTCAACTAGTTATAATCGGTTAAAAATTAACCAATCTAACGGCATCCCTCTGGCCATGCCGATTCGATGGTGTTTTCTGGTGGTTGTGAACAGGGTTATCCACAGAATGTGTGGAAAACGTTCTGGCGCGCTCAGAAGTGACGATTCATGCCTGATGGATGAGGCTTGTCAAGCCATGGATCGTAGTTTCTTCATGCTGGATCAGCAGGGCTTGGTCTCGGGGCGCCACGACGGGAGTGGCGCCCGAGTCGATCTCAGCCGCGGCCCGGGTCGCGCAGGCGGCGGAGCAGCGAGGAAGTGTCCCAGCGGCCGCCTCCCATGACCTGAACGTCACCATAGAACTGGTCCACCAAGGCGGTTACCGGCAGGCGAGCCTGGAGGCGGCGAGCCTGGTCCAGGCAAATGCCAGGTCCTTGCGCATCCAGTCCACGGCAAAGCCGTGCTCGTACTCATCCTCGATCATGGTCTTGTGGCGATTTTCCATCTGCCAGGACCCCGCGGCCCCTTTGGCGATGACATCAATGACACGCTGCTGGTCTAGCCCAGCCTGCTCGGCGAAGTGAAGGCCCTCGGCCAGGCCCTGGACCAGGCCGGCGATGCAGATCTGGTTGACCATCTTGGTCAGCTGTCCACTGCCGGCAGGGCCCATCAGGCTGATCGCCCGGGCGTAGTGGGCGAGAATGGGCTCGGCGCGGGCGAACTCGCTCTCCTCACCGCCGCACATGATGGTCAGCAAGCCGTTGATGGCGCCTTGCTGGCCGCCGGAAACGGGGGCGTCGATGAAGCCGACGTCCTGCTCGCGGCAGGTTCCGGCGAGCTCTGCGGCCAGATCGGACGAGGCGGTCGTGTGATCGACCAGTAGGCGGCCGGCGGCCATGCCCTGCAGGGCGCCCTGTGGGCCGGTTGTGACCTCGCGCACGTCATTGTCGTTACCCACGCACATCATTACGAGATCGGCGCCCTGGGCGGCTTCCCGGGGCGTTGTGTGGTGGCTTCCACCATGTTCAGCGACCCAGGCCTCGGCCGTTGCGGCGGTTCGATTGTAGACGCGTACGGTCAAGCCCTGCCTGGCGAGGTGGCCGGCCATGGGGTAACCCATGACGCCCAGGCCGATAAAGGCGACAGTCGAGATAGTCTGGCTCATTGATGATTCCTTCTCGTTGATGGCGGAGCTGTAGTCCGATGACGCTAAGCCTCCATGGGCGGCTGGACGCAAAAGGCCGCCCGTTGGGGCGGCCTTTCGGTACCGAGCGGCCTTGGGCCGCATCCTGCCGGGTAGTGACAGGATAGATTACTTGGTAGGGTAGTCGCGCTGCGGATGTCCGATATAGAGCTGGCGCGGACGACCGATCTTGTAGTCGCCGGTGATCATCTCGTGCCAGTGGGAAATCCAGCCAATGGTGCGCGATACGGCGAAGATCACCGTGAACATGTTGGTTGGGATACCCATGGCCTTGAGGATGATGCCGGAATAGAAGTCGACGTTGGGATAGAGCTTGCGCTCGATGAAATACTCGTCTTCCAGGGCGATCTCCTCTAGGCGCTTGGCGATCTTCAACTGAGGATCATCAGCCATGCCCAGCTCGCGCAGCACTTCGTCGCAGGTCTCCTTCATGACCTTGGCGCGCGGGTCGAAGTTGCGATAGACGCGGTGGCCAAAGCCCATCAGGCGGAAGGGGTCGTCCTTGTCCTTGGCCTTGTCTACGAAGCGCTGGATGTTCTCTTCGGAGTCGTCACCGATCTCGTCGAGCATGTTCAGCACGGCTTCGTTGGCCCCACCGTGGGCCGGTCCCCATAGTGCCGCAATGCCGGCGCTGATACAGGCGAACGGGTTGGCACCGGTAGAGCCTGCCAGGCGTACCGTGGAGGTGGAGGCGTTCTGTTCATGGTCGGCGTGGAGCATGAAGATGCGATCCATGGCCTTGGCAAACACCGGGTTGGTCTTGTACTCCTCGCAGGGGTTGCTGAACATCATGTAGAGGAAGTTCTCTGCATAGTTCAGGTCATTGCGCGGATAGTTGAACGGCTGGCCGATATTGTACTTGTAGGACATCGCGGCGATAGTCGGCATCTTGGCGATCAGACGGATGGCGCTGATCTCGCGATCCTCGGCCTTGGTGATATCCATGTGGTCATGGTAGAAGGCCGCCAGGCCGCCGACCACGCCACACAGGATCGACATCGGGTGCGCGTCGCGCCGAAAGCCCTTGAAGAAGTTGTTGATCTGGTCGTGGACCATGGTGTGGTTGCTGATGCGCTTCTCGATATCGGCATACTGCGTATCGTCGGGCAGTTCGCCAAACAGCAGCAGGTAGCACATCTCGACGAAGTTGGACTCCTTGGCCAGTTGCTCGATGGGGTAGCCGCGGTGCAGCAGCACCCCCTTGGCACCATCGATGTAGGTAATGGCGGACTGGCACGAGGAGGTTGCCATGAAGCCCGGGTCGTAGGTAAACAGGCCTTCTGCGCCGAGGCCGCGCACATCAACCACGTCAGGCCCCAGGGTGCCCGAGTAGATCGGCAGGTCGACCGGTTTATCCAGTCCGTCTACCGTCAGTGTCGCTTTCCTGTCAGCCATGCTGGCCTCCTCTAGAAGTCGAATTGAAACGTTAAGTCGTTATTTCGCAAACAGTGTTTTCTTATGTTGGGCCGCGAAAAAGGTTCGCCCACTATAGAAGCGTTCCCGGGATTGTCAATTAACCTTAAGCGACCCCTTGGCTGTACATTGCGCTTGCTGTGTAACGGAAATTGTACAACAATTGGTGCTGTGCACCATGGATACCGCATGGGGTGGCCAGTTGGCGCGTCGTCGGCTGGACTGTCATGAGCAATGGGCTTGAACCATGGTCGAGTTCGGTGGGTGTTCATTTGTCACTAGGGGTTCATATCCCTATAATCCACTGCGCGCGACTGGCAGGTACTCGTTGTCATGCCCGTCCCGGCAGCGGCGAGCCCCCTACCTCAAACCACCGCCCGCATTCCAGCCAAGTCCGATCGGCACAGGAGCGAGCCAAGAGAGTGTGTATAGAGCCGTGAATAGCAAACGACCCGTCAACCTCGACCTCACCACGATAGAGTTTCCACTTCCCGCCTTGACGTCGATCGCCCACCGGATCACCGGCGTCATCCTTTTCATCGGACTGATCTTTGCCTTCTGGGCCCTCGACAGGTCACTGTCTTCCCCGGCCGGCTTCGCTGCCGTGAGTGACACCCTGGCCAACAATATTCTGGCGAAGCTGGTGGCCTGGGGACTGCTTTCCGCCCTGGCCTTCCACTTCGTGGCCGGCATCAAGCATATGGTGATGGATGCCGATATCGGCGTGACCCTGGAGGGGGGCGTCAAGAAGGCGCAGGTCACCGTGGTGGTGAGCGCCGTTCTGATCATTCTGGCGGGAGTCTGGGTATGGTAACCAATATCACCAATCTGGGTCGCAGTGGCCTGTCCGACTGGCTCATCCAGCGTGTGTCGGCAGTCATCCTGGCGCTCTACACGCTGTTCATCGTCGCCTACCTGCTGTTCAATCCGGGGCTCGACTACTACACCTGGAGCGGCCTGTTCGGCCAGACCTGGATGCGCATCTTTTCACTGCTGGCCTTCATCTCTCTTGCCGCTCATGCCTGGGTCGGTCTGTGGACAGTGACCACGGACTACATGAAGTCGACCGGTGCTCGTGTCGGCACCCAGCTCGTCATCATCCTGGCCATCTTCGTGTTCCTGGTCTGGGGCATTCTAGTTCTTTGGGGAGCCTGATACATGTCAACCATGCGTAGTCTGACATTCGACGCCATCATCATCGGCGGCGGCGGCGCCGGCATGCGTGCCGCTCTAGAGCTGGCCAAGTCCGGCAAGAAGACCGCCGTGCTGTCCAAGGTCTTCCCGACCCGCTCGCACACCGTCTCTGCCCAGGGCGGTATCACCTGCGCCATCGCCTCCGCCGATCCCAGCGATGACTGGCGCTGGCACATGTATGACACGGTCAAGGGCGGCGACTACATCACCGACCAGGATGCGGCCGAATACATGTGCTCCGAGGGTCCCAAGGCGGTCTTCGAGCTCGAGCACATGGGCCTGCCGTTCTCGCGCTTCGAGAATGGTCGCATCTACCAGCGCCCCTTCGGCGGCCAGTCCAAGAATTTCGGCGAGGGCGGCCAGGCGGCGCGTACCTGTGCTGCGGCCGACCGTACCGGTCATGCTCTGCTGCACACCTTGTATCAGAATAACCTGAAGAACAACACCACCTTCCTCAACGAGTGGTTTGCGGTCGATCTGGTCAAGAATGCCGATGGCGACGTGGTGGGCTGTATCGCCATGTGCATCGAGACCGGGGAAGTGGTGCACGTCAAGTCCAAGGCCACCGTTCTGGCCACCGGCGGTGCCGGGCGCATTTACGCCTCCACCACCAACGCGCTGATCAACACCGGCGACGGTATCGGCATGGCGCTGCGCGCCGGTTTCCCCATGCAGGACATGGAGATGTGGCAGTTTCACCCCACTGGCATCTACGGGGCCGGCGTGCTGGTCACCGAGGGGTGCCGTGGCGAGGGTGGCTATCTGGTCAACAAGGATGGCGAGCGTTTCATGGAGCGCTATGCGCCCAACGCCAAGGATCTTGCTGGTCGTGACGTGGTGGCCCGGTCCATGGTGATGGAGATCCTCGAGGGACGCGGCTGCGGCGAGAATGGCGATCACGTCTATCTCAAGCTGGACCACCTCGGCGAAGAGGTGCTCAACAAGCGCCTGCCCGGCATCAGCGAGCTCTCCAAGATATTCGCCCATGCCGACCCGACCAAGGCGCCTATCCCGGTGGTGCCGACTTGCCACTACATGATGGGCGGGATCCCCACCAACGTTCATGGCCAGGCGATCATGCAGGATGCCGACGGCAACGACCAGATCGTGGGCGGCCTGTTCGCTTGCGGCGAGGCGGCCTGCGTGTCGGTGCACGGTGCCAACCGCCTGGGCGGCAACTCACTGCTCGATCTGGTGGTGTTCGGCCGGGCTGCGGGCATGTTCATCGAGAGCGCACTCAATGAAGGTGTCGAGTACCTCGACGCGAGCGAGTCCGATATCGACAGTGCCATGAAGCGTATCAACCGCTGGAACGAGTCCAGTGGTGGTGAGTCGGTCGCCGATCTCAAGGTCGAGCTGCAGAGCATCATGCAGAACGCCTTCGGCGTGTTCCGTCAGGAAGACAACATGCAGGAAGGCGTCAAGAAACTCGGCGAGCTGCGCGGACGCATCGCCGAGGCGCACCTGGTCGACAAGTCGGGCGCCTTCAACACGGCACGCATCGAGGCCCTTGAGCTCGATAACCTGATGGAGGTGGCCGAAGCCACTGCCATTGCGGCGCTGGAGCGCAAGGAGAGCCGTGGCGCGCACTCTCGCTATGACTATCCGGACCGAGACGATGTCAACTGGCTGAAGCACTCCATGTACTTCCCGCTCGAGAAGAAGGTCGGTAAGCGCGACGTCAATTTCAAGCCGAAGACCGTTGACACCTTCGAGCCCAAAATCCGCACCTATTAAGGGGGAGTCACGATGTCCATGCTTCAGGTATCCATTTACCGTTACAATCCGGAAACCGACTCCGCACCCTACATGCAGGAGTATCAGGTGGACACCCAGGGCCGGGACCTGATGGTCCTGAATATCCTGGAGATGCTCAAGGCCGAGGACACCACGCTGGCCTATCGTCGCAGCTGCCGCGAAGGCGTGTGCGGCTCCGACGGCATGAACATGAACGGCAAGAACGGCCTGGCCTGCATCACCTCCCTTTCGGAGGTGGTCAAGAACAACAAGCTGGTGCTGCGGCCGCTGCCGGGCCTGCCGGTGGTGCGCGACCTGGCGGTCGACATGGGGCTATTCTACAAGCAGTACGAGCGTATCCAGCCGTACCTGCAGAACGACGAACCGGCGCCCGCCATCGAGCGCCTGCAGTCACCGGAAGAGCGCGACAAGCTAGACGGGCTCTACGAGTGCATTCTGTGTGCCTGCTGCTCGACCTCCTGCCCATCGTTCTGGTGGAATCCGGAGAAGTTCGTCGGTCCGGCGGGGCTGCTGCAATCCTATCGCTTCCTGGCCGACTCGCGGGATACCGCTACCCAGGCGCGCCTCGCCGAGCTGGAGGATCCGTTCAGCGTATTTCGTTGCCGCGGCATCATGAACTGTGTGGCGGTTTGCCCCAAGGGGCTCAATCCGACACGTGCCATTGGCAAGATTCGTGACATGCTGCTTGCGAATGCCACTTAAATCGTGGCCTAGGGCTTGCTATCATGGCTGCCGGAATCTGGCCGCGGCGAGTTGCCGCGGTCGTTTCCCGTGGAGCAGGTCAAGAGCCGGTGCCATAGGTACCGGCTCTTGACCATGGAATTCAAGGATTCCGGCCTGGCGGCCGGAGCCGCCGGATAAGGAAGACGCCCTTCCGGCAGGGCACCAGCCAAGCCGTCGCGGCTGGCCCGTGACGGCGCCGACAACACCCCATCAGTGTAGGGTGACCGAGAGATGCAACAAGGCATAATGGAGTTGATGTGGAACAGCTCCCACGTGAGCGGCAGCAACGTTCACTATGTGGAAGCGCTCTACGAGCAATACCTCGCCGACCCAGGTTCCGTCCCCGAAGAGTGGCGAACCTATTTCGACCAGCTGCCCAGTGTGGAAGGTGGTTCTACCCACGACGTTCCCCTCAGTCCCGTCCGTCATCAGTTCGAGCAACTGGGGCGTGCGCGCCGAACGACGGCAGTCGCCGCCGCGGATAGTGGCGAGGGCAAGAAGCAGGTCAAGGTCCTTCAGCTGATCAACGCCTATCGCTTCCGGGGCCACCAGAAGGCCGATATCGACCCGCTCGATCTGCGAAGCCCGATACCGGTACCCGACCTGGACCTCTCCTTCCATCAGCTTTCCAAGGACGACCTGGATACCGAGTTCCAGACCGGCTCCTTCTTCATGGGCTTGGACAAGGCACCGTTGCGCGAGATCGTCGAGGCGCTGGAGCAGACCTACTGTCGCTCCATCGGCTGCGAGGTCATGCACATCGTCGATACCGAGGAGAAGCGCTGGCTGCAGCAGCGGTTCGAGTCGGTGCGTTCGACCCCCAAGTTCAGCGATGACGTGCGCAAGCACCTGCTGGAGCGGCTGACGGCTGCCGAGGGGCTGGAGAACTACCTGGCATCCAAGTACCCAGGAACCAAGCGTTTCGGCCTGGAAGGAGGCGAATCCTTCATTCCGATGATGGACGAGCTGATTCAGCGGGGCGGAGGTTACGGTGTCAAGGAGGTGGTTATCGGCATGGCCCACCGCGGACGCCTCAACCTGCTGGTCAACATCCTCGGCAAGAATCCTTCCGAGCTGATCGACGAGTTCGACGGCAAGAAGCTGATCGAGCGTGGGTCGGGGGACGTCAAGTACCACCAGGGCTTCAGCTCGAATGTGATGACACCGGGTGGTGAAGTCCACCTGGCTCTGGCCTTCAACCCCTCCCACCTGGAGATCGTCTCTCCCGTGGTCGAGGGCTCCGTGCGGGCGCGACAGGATCGTCGTGACGACATGGAAGGCACAAAGGTGCTGCCGATCAATATCCATGGCGACGCGGCCTTCGCCGGTCAGGGTGTGGTCATGGAGACCTTCCAGATGTCCCAGACCCGTGCCTACAAGACCGGCGGCACGGTTCATATCGTCATCAACAACCAGGTCGGCTTCACCACCTCGCATCCGCAGGACACGCGCTCCACCGAGTACTGCACCGATATCGCCAAGATGGTTCAGGCGCCGATCTTTCATGTCAACGGCGACGACCCGGATGCCGTGCTGCATGCCACCCAGGTGGCACTGGACTACCGCCAGCAGTTCAAGAAGGACGTGGTCATCGACCTGGTCTGCTATCGCCGCCGTGGCCACAACGAGGCCGACGAGCCCTCCGGCACCCAGCCGATGATGTATCGCAAGATCAAGGAACATCCCTCGTCGCGCACCCTCTACGCCCAGCGTCTGGTGGAGCAGGGTGTGCTCTCAGAGGACGATGCCAAGGCGATGATCGAGACCTATCGCGAAGACCTCATGGCCGGCAACCACGTGGCCAACGCCCTGGTGCAGGAGCCCAACACCTCACTGTTCGTCGATTGGCAGCCCTATCTGGGGCATGAGTGGTCTGGTCATGCCGACACTGGCGTCGAGATGAAGCGACTTCAGCGTCTGGCCGGCAAGATGTGCGAGATTCCCGATGGGGTCGAAGTGCAGCGCCAGGTGGTCAAGATCTACGAAGACCGCCGCAAGATGCAGGCCGGTGGCCTGGGCCTCAACTGGGGGTTCGCCGAAACCCTGGCGTACGCCACGCTGCTCGACGAGGGACATCCGGTGCGCATCACCGGCCAGGACGTGGGTCGCGGTACCTTCTCCCACCGCCATGCGGTAGTACACAACCAGAAGGACGGCAGCGTCCATGTGCCGCTGCAACACATGGCCGATGGCCAGCCGCGGTTCACCATCCATGACTCCTTCCTCTCCGAGGAGGCGGTGCTGGCGTTCGAGTACGGCTATGCGACAACGGCGCCCAACCATCTGGTGATCTGGGAAGCGCAGTTCGGTGACTTCTTCAACGGTGCCCAGGTTGTAGTCGATCAGTTCATCTCCTCCGGCGAGACCAAGTGGGGCCGCCTGTGTGGCCTGACGATGCTGCTGCCCCATGGCTATGAGGGGCAGGGGCCTGAGCACTCGTCCGCCCGCCTGGAGCGCTTTCTGCAGATGTGTGCCGAGCACAACATGCAGGTCTGCGTGCCAACCACACCGTCACAGATCTTCCATCTGCTGCGCCGCCAGGTGATCCGCAAGCTGAGAAAGCCGCTGGTGGTGATGACGCCCAAGAGCCTGCTGCGGCACAAGGAAGCCACTTCCAGCCTGGATGACCTGGCCAATGGCCACTTCCACATGGTACTGCCGGACCAGGGCGGCCTTGCTGCCCAGGGGGTCAAGCGCGTCATCATGTGTGCCGGCAAGGTCTACTACGACCTGGCGGCCTGGCGTGAAGAGAACAAGCGTGACGATACCGCGATCCTGCGTATCGAGCAGCTCTATCCCTTCCCCAAGGAAGAGCTTTTCGAGGCGCTCAAGGATTACGTCAACCTCGAATCGGTGGTGTGGTGTCAGGAGGAACCGCTCAATCAGGGGGCCTGGTACTCGAGCCAGCACCATATGCGGGCCGTGGCCGACATGATCAAGAATGGCCTGGGCGGAGAACTGAAGTTCGCCGGTCGCCCGGCATCGGCGGCACCTGCGGCGGGCTACATGTCCGTGCATATCGAACAGCAGCGCCAGCTGGTCGAAGACGCCTTCACCATTTAAGGCGACTCACCAGAACGAGAGAGATCACACAAGGGAAACGACATG
>NZ_AZQX01000222.1:0-10874 GCF_000568385.1 Halomonas sp. BC04 | reverse complement strand
GCGTCAGATCGGACAGCGTGCGGTGGCCGGAAATGCGCTGGCCCATGAACAGCAGGTCGTAATCCACACAGTTGTCCTGCTCGGGACGCTGCTGATCGATACCGACGTAGCCCTGCTCAAGCAACTGCTGGACGCGTGTAGGTAAGGGGAGTGTCTCGCGACTCATCATTTATCTCCCTGAAAATGCCAGGAGCGCACGCCGCGCACTAGAGCACGGTTGGCTATGCTCAGGAAGCGCCCCCGCTCCATGATCGCTGACGTGACTCCCGAGCCATGCATGTCCTGATACACCACCAGCAAGGTGGCACGGCTATCGATGGGGAGATGGTTATGAACGCTGATCCAGCCATCCTTCGGGGAGAGCTGTTCTGCATCGGGCAGGAAGGCCCCTTGAGCACTCATAAAGATATCCTTTCAGCTTGTTCTATAGACAGGCAGCCAGCCGCATCGGACGACGATAGGCAGAGCTGCGAACGCCAAGCAGGTAGGGATAACAGTAGCGCTAGGGCGGACTGGGGAGGGTGTCGGTGAGTAACTGAGTCATCGGATTGCTCCTCCTACAGTTACCAGCGACCTCAAGAAAGGTATCTGGATAGTCAGGTTAACAGGTGCTCACGATAACAAACCCTTGAACGACTATTCAAGGGAAGAGGCCCGGCCGCACTCCACTAGTGCTCAGCGACATTGAACCTAAAAAGCCGGCACGCTTCCCGTAGGAAGGGCCGGCTGGGGTAAGCCTCAGCGCAGCAGCAGGATCGGCATCTGACTGCCCCGCAGCATGGCAGTGGTGGTACTGCCCACCAGCAGGTGACGAATGCGCGAGTGGCCGTAGGCGCCCATCACCAGCAGATCGATGTCCTTCTCTTTCTGGTAGGTACGCAGAGTTTCTTCCACCTCCCCGGCGCGGATCGCTCCTTCGGCCTCATGACCCGCCTCGTGCAGCGTCGCCAGCGCCCAATCGAGCTGCGAGCGGTTGTCGCCGGTTTCGGCGCCTACGATCACCACATGGCAGGGGATTCCCTGGAACAGCGGGCTCTTGGCAATCATCTCCACCCCCTTGCGGGTGGTCTTGCTACCGTCGAAGGCAATCATTACCTGCTCGGGCTTCTTGAAGCGTCCGGCACCACCAGGATCGGCCGGTGCAGGGTGCGCACCACCCGCTCCAGGTTGGAACCCAGGTGCTCGCTGGCCTGGTGGGCGGTTTCGCCGCGCTTGCCGATGACCAGCAGCCGGATATCGTTTTCCAGCTCACTGAGGGTCTCGACCAGGGTCCCGTTGCGCTGGCGTGTCATGGGCTCTGCCACGCCTGCCTCAATGGCCCGCTCCTTGGCAGCAGCCAGCATCACCCGCCCCTGCTCCTGGGCCAGTTTCGCGCGCTGCTCGTCAAGACTTGCCAGCTCTTCGAGCAGGTGCTCCCGCGACCCCAGGCCGATATTCCCGGACAGATCCGTTTCGGCGGTCTGTGGGTGATTGTCCACCACATGCAGGAAGGTCAGCGGCGCTTCCAGCGCCAGGCTGGCCCAGGCGGCGTAGTCGCACACCCCTTCCGAGAACTGCGAGCCGTCGATGGCGGCCATTACCTGATCTGTCATCTTGTCATTTCCCAAGCTGGCGTTGGTTGACGGCAGGCTTGCATGCAACCAGCCGCTCTAGACGTTCTACCACCTTAGGACCGCCACGTCACAGGACGAACCGGTCCCAGGGCCGTGTCAATGCCCGCCCATCAACTTCTCGACGGCGGCAGGGTCGTCATGCACGGCATAACGGTCGACGATGGTGGCGCTGGCCTCGTTGAGACCGATCAGCTCCACCTCGGTGCCCTCGCGGCGGAACTTGATCACCACCCTGTCCAGGGTCTGCACGGCAGTGATATCCCAGAAGTGAGCGCGGGAGAGGTCGATGGTGACCTTCGGCACGGTTTCCTTGAAGTCGAAGGCGTTGCCGAAACGCTCGGAGGAGGCGAAGAACACCTGACCCACCACCTTGTAGACCCGACGACTGCCCTCGTCGACTTCTTCGGAGCCGATATAGAGGATATTGCCGACCTTGTTGGCGAAATTCATGGCGGCGAGCAGCACCCCGACGAAGACACCGATCGCCAGGTTATGGGTCAGCACGGTAACGACGACGGTGGCCAGCATCACGATATTGGTGCTCATGGGATGCTGCTTGAGGTCACGGATCGAGCTCCAGCTGAAGGTACCGATGGCAACCATGATCATTACCGCCACCAGAGCAGCCATGGGGATCTGCGATACCCAGTCGGAGAGGAATACCACCATCATCAGCAGCACCACGCCGGCGATCAACGAGGAAAGCCGGGTACGACCGCCCGATTTGATGTTGATCACCGACTGGCCGATCATGGCGCAGCCGGCCATGCCGCCCAGCAGGCCGGAGCCGATGTTGGCAATGCCCTGGCCCTTGCACTCGCGGTTCTTGTCGCTGGGGGTATCGGTCAGGTCGTCGACGATGGTGGCAGTCATCATCGACTCCAGCAGACCCACCACGGTGAGCATCAGCGCGGTGGGGAAGATGATCATCAGGGTCTCGAGGTTGAGCGGCACGTCCGGCCACAGGAACATCGGCAGGGTATCGGGCAGCTCACCCATATCGTGCACACTGCGGATGTCCATACCACTGATCATGTAGATGGCGGTAAGTACCACGATGCACACCAGCGGCGAGGGAATCGACTTGCCGATCTTCGGCACATAGGGAAAGAGATAGATGATGCCGAGCCCGGCAATCGTCATGGCATAGACATGCCAGCTGACATTCGTCAGCTCCGGCAGTTGGGCCATGAAGATCAGGATCGCCAGGGCATTGACGAAGCCCGTGACCACCGAGCGGGATACGAAGCGCATCAACTCGGCCAGCTTGAGATACCCGGCAATGATCTGCAGCACCCCGGTGAGCAGCGTGGCAGCCAACAGGTACTCGAGACCATGATCCCGTACCAGGGTCACCATCAGCAGCGCCATGGCGCCGGTGGCGGCCGAGATCATGCCCGGCCGACCGCCGGTAAAGGCGATGACCACGGCGATACAGAAGGAGGCGTAGAGGCCGACCTTGGGGTCGACCCCCGCGATGATGGAGAAGGCAATCGCTTCGGGTATCAGCGCCAGCGCCACCACGATGCCGGCGAGGGTGTCACCCTTGAGGTTGGAGAACCACGTCTGCTTGATGGATTCGTACATGCTATTGCCCAGTCGATGGTTATAGTCGTGCCGTCAGGCGCCAGGGTCTATCTCGAACGCCACGCCAAGGCCACACCGGTTCGGTGCAGTTCATCAGGTTCGTCGCGTTTCGAGTCGTGCAGATCGGGCGCGTGGCGCCCACGGCATCGCGTGATGCCGGGCAGTGATGCCGAATGAAACGGCCCACTACCGGAAACGGAGGGGGAAATTGCGCTAGGGCGGCGTGGCCAGCCCTGTCAGGAGGATATTCACGTTGGTATCGTTCCTTGCTCTTTTATTGCCGGGCTGAGCATCGCTTGCCGCTGACGCTTCGACTTTTGTCGAAGTATTGGCCCTGACATGAGCGGCGAAGTCTAGCAGAAAGGATGCTGCGCTGCACCCTAGACACGAAGTCGCCGTTCCAGACGACGCTCATAGAGCCCCTTGGCCAGCAGAGTGCCCAGCACCAGGCCGCCACCAACCAGGGCCACCGGTGCGGGCCGTTCGGCGAGAATCCACCACACCCACAGCGTCCCCACCACCACCTCCATCAACATCAACAGGCCCACCTCGGCGGCAGGCAGGTAGAGCGGGCCGCGCTGGATCAGGGTGAAACCCAGGGGCAGCAGCACCAGGCACAGCAGCACCAGCAACAGCAGGCTCTCCCCGGGGGGCAGTGACAGTCCCCCACTGGCCACGCCAAACAGTGCCGCCGTCGCGGCGACGATCAGCCCGAGAGGGTCAGCATGGGACTCATGTCGATGCCGGGGCGGGTGCGACACAGGGTGAAGTTGGCTGCCAGCGCCGTGGCCGCCAGCAACGCGAAACCGTTGCCGATCCATGAACCGGCACCGGCATCGTCGAGCACGATCAGCGAGGTTCCCAGCAGGCAGAGCCAGATGGCCAGCCAGGTTCGCCGCGGCAGATACTCCTTGAGGAACAGCCGTGACAGCAGCGCCGCAATCAGGGGCGCACCGGCCAGGATCATCAGCACGTTGCCGCCCTTGGTGTACTGGTTACCCAGCACGAAGCCGAAGGTGGAGAAGCTGAACAGCACCGCGACACCGATACCGGTCCAGCCACAGCGGCGGTAAGCATCCAAAAAGCCGTGTCCATGGCGAGCAGCGACGATGGCAATGAAGCCCAGGGCGGTCAGCAGGCCTCGCCAGACCAGGATATCGGCATCCGGCAGGCCAATCAGCTTTATCAGCAGCGCATCGGGAGAAATGATCAGCGCACCGCCGGCGGTCAGAAGCAGTCCCTGCTGGCGGTGCGATAGGGTGTGAATCAAGGCGACCTCGCTGTCGGGGGGAGGCGCCTAGCATGCCATGTTATATGTGCCCATGGCAGTCAGGTCAGGTGGCGTCACCCCTGTCCTGCTCACTGTTGCCCGGCTCGCTATTGCCCTCTTCACTACTGCCTCGGGCGTTCCTGTCGGCACGCGCCTGAGCAGCCGGCGACGCCTTCAGGTGGCGGAACGCCTCCATGATATCCATCGGCAACGGGAAGAAAATGGTCGAGGCGTTCTTGTTGCTCATATCGCTCATGGTCTGCAGGTAACGAAGCTGCAGCGCCGCCGAGTTCTCGGCCATGACATTGGCCGCCTCGACCAGCTTCCGGGAGGCCTGCAGCTCACCCTCGGCATGGATGACCTTGGCGCGGCGCTCACGCTCGGCCTCGGCCTGGCGGGCAATGGCGCGAATCATGCTCTCGTCGAGATCGACATGCTTGATCTCGACATTGGCCACCTTGATGCCCCACTCCTCGGTCTGAGCATCGATGATCTCCTGGATATCGTCGTTGAGCTTGTCACGCTCGGAGAGCATCTCGTCCAGGTCATGCTTGCCCAGCACCGAACGCAGCGTGGTCTGGGACAGCTGGCTGGTGGCGATGGTGAAATTCTCGACCTGGATGATCGCCTTCTCTGGATCGACCACCCGGAAGTAGAGCACCGCATTGACCTTGACGGTGACGTTGTCCTGGGAGATGACGTCCTGCTCCGGCACGTCCATGGTGATCACGCGCAGGTCCACCAGGGTCATCTGCTGGATACCGGGGATCACGATGATCAGACCGGGCCCCTTGACCGCCTGGAAGCGCCCCAGGAAAAACACGACGCCCCGCTTGTACTCGGGCAGGATGCGGATCGATGCGGCGATCAGCATGAGAACCAGTACCACTGGCACGAGATAGGAAATCAGCATGGTCCATCTCCTTGGTATCGCTAAGGCTGAGTTGTATGGGCAATTTCAACAGTTCAGATATCGCAGCAATTCAGTTTTCGACTGGCTCAACGACCAGGGTCAACCCGTCGACCTCTACGACCTCGACGACCTGGTCCTTGCGCAGTGGGGTGGCACTGCGAGCGTTCCAGCGCTCTCCCTTCACACGGACATGGCCGCGCCCTTCGAAGCTCTTTAGCACCCGCCCATGGCTGCCGAGCAGCTGTTCATGACCGGTCCTGACCGGCCGTCGACGCAGCCCCATGAAGCGAGTCAGTGTCCACAGCATGAAGATAGCCGCCACCAGCGCGATGCCGCCGATCAGCGGCAACGAAATCCTCAGGTTGTCTGCATCCATCAGCATCACCGATCCGATCACGAAGGCGACGATGCCGCCCATTCCCAGAATGCCGAAACTGGGCATCAACGCCTCGCCCACGATCAGCGCCAGCCCCACCAGTATCAATGCCAGCCCCGCATAGTTGATCGGCAGCAGCTGGAAAGCGAAAAGCGCCAGCAGCAGGCAGATGATGCCGATGGTGCCGGGCACCAGGCTGCCGGGATTGGACAGCTCGAAGATCAACCCGTAGAAGCCGATGATCATCAGGAAATAGGCGACATTGGGGTTGGTGATCACTTGCAGCAACTGGGTGCGCCAGTCGGGGGCGAAGCGCTCGATGACGAGATCCGCGGTGTCAAGCGTGCGCTCGTCGTGCTCCATCACCACCTGGCGGCCGTCGATCTGCGCCAGCAGATCCTCGATATCGGTGGCCAGGACATCGATCACGTTCTTCTCCAATGCCTCGCGAGACGTCAGGTTGACCGCTTCGCGCACCGCCTCCTCGGCCCAGTCGGCATTGCGACCATGGCGCTCGGCCAGGCCGCGAATGTAGTAGACGGCATCCTCGAGCACCTTGCGCTCCATGGCGGTCTCGCCGCGGCGCCGCGTATCGGCGGTTTCCTCCTCTTCAGGGACTGCCTCGTCTCCGTTCGCCTCGTCGTTGCCGTTGCCGTTGTCGTTGGCCTCGTTGTCTTCGTTCCCCGATCCGCCGCGGTCATTTTCATCGTCCGGCTCGTCCAGGCCGGGAAAGCCGCCGCCCATCTGTACCGGCGTGGCCGAACCGAGGTGAGTAGCCGGTGCCATGGCGGCCACATGGCTACCGTAAAGCAGGTAAGTGCCGGCACTGGCGGCCCGTGAGCCACTGGGCGAGACATACATGGCCACGGGCACCGGTGACGTGAGCATGGCGCGAATCATGCTGCGCATGGTGGCGTCCAGGCCACCCGGGGTGTCCATCTGTACCACGACAAGCTCGGCATTGCGCTCGACGGCGCGTGACAGGCCGCGTTGGAAATAGTCGCCGGTAGCCGGGCCGATGGCACCGTCAATGGTCATGACCAGGGCGATCCGTTCGCTCTCCTGTGCCTGCGTCTGCCAGGCCAACAGACCGCCGCCGAGAACCAGGCACAGCAGGCTGGCCAGCAGCAGAAAGCGATGAACGAGGGCAACCCGACGTATCCGCATGTTGACGATCCCTTGCGTGGCGTCCTTGCGAGAGAAAGCTGACTCATCCCAGGAAGCAGGTATTTTTCTACTTCAGTGACTTCTGAATTCAGATTAGCAGCGCGGAGACGTTAACGCAGGGTCAAGCAGCATCATTTACCGGATCACAAGGGCCCGATGCCGCGTGACGGCATCGGGCGAGTACACAGGGTGTATCGGGGACAGGCAGTATCAGAGATTATGGGGTTCGCCGGCATAGCGCCGCTGCACTTCGACAACGTAGGCCGAGAGTGCCGCCAACTCTTCGCTGTCCCACCCCAGTGCCTCGGCGGCCATGGGGTTGACCATGCACATCTGGACCATTTCATCGGCATGGACGAGATCCATGCCGTAGAGATTTTCCCCCATGGCCACCCGGTGTGGGTAGGGTTGCTCGAAGGTCTCCAGGTAGCCCGTATCTCCCGCATGGCAAGTGGCGCAGGACATGCCAGTGCCGCTCAGGCTCGGGTCGTTGAACAACGCCTCGCCCAGTGCCAGCAGTGCCGGGTCGTTCTCGCCATCTTCGCTATACCTGGGGGTATAGCCCTCGGGCCGCTCCACCGCGGATCGATCACCGGCCTCTGCTTCTCCTTCTGCCTCGCCTTCCGCTTCTGCCTCGCCTTCCGCTTCTGCCTCGCCTTCCGCTTCTGCCTCGCCTTCCGCTTCTGCCTCCGCCTCACCTTCTGCCTCTGCTTCCCCCTCGCCTTGTGCATGGTAGCTGGCCAGCAATAGTGTCTCCTCGGACACAGGAGCGAAGCCTGAATCGCTCGACGCATTGATCGTCGTGGCATACATGGCGGCACCGCCGGCCATCAGCGCCAGTACCGGTGCCGTATAGGCGAGCTGATGGCTCAGACGGCCTAGCAGCCTGCGGCGTTTCTCGTCATGCTGTGACATGGTGTCTACCTCCATGATCTAATCCGGATCAAGTTATTGGTTGTTTTCCATTTTTCTTCTCGAGACCCAAGGGGCCATGTCGCACCGCCGCAAGGCAGCGGTACCGTTTGGTAGGCGTCAGGCGCGAATACTTACAGGGAGTGGGCATAATAAAAGGATGACGGAAGGATAGAGGGCCGATGATGTAAGGAACCCGTCAATCGCTCGACCACTCAATGACCGACAACTCCATTAGGATCCTGGTAATGCCGAACCGTATGCTTGCTGTCACCGTACCGCTTGTCCTGCTGCTTGCCTCCCCGCTGCATGCCGACCCCGACCCTGGCGACTGGGAAGCCGTGCTCGACGAGGCCCGCGGCCAGACCGTCTACTGGTACGCCTGGGCCGGCGAAGAGCGCACCAACGACTATATCCAGTGGACAAGTCGCCAGGTCGCCGATCAATTCGACATCGAGCTGGTGCATGTGAAGATCGGCGACACGGGCGAGGCGGTTTCCCGGGTGCTGGCGGAGAAGCAGGCCGGCAATCACGAGCGCGGCAATGTCGACCTGATCTGGATCAACGGCGAGAATTTCGCCACCATGAAGGCCAACGACCTGCTGTTCGGCCCCTGGTCGGAGCAGGCGCCCCACTACCCGCTGACCGACCCGGACAACACCCCGGCGGTGCGCTACGACTGGACCATACCTGTCGACGGCCTGGAGTTGCCCTGGAGTAACTCCCAAGTGGTGTTCTATTACGATACGGCGCTGGTCGACGAGCACCCACGCTCCATGTCCGAACTGCTCGACTGGGCTCGGGAAAACTCCGGCCACTTCACCTATGCCCGGGTGCCCAACTTCCTCGGCAATGCCTTCATCACCCAAGCGCTGCTGGAGCTCGCCGACGACACCGAGGCCTTCTATGCCCCGGTGGAGGATGCCGACTTCGAGGCTGCCACAGCCCCCCTGTGGGACTTCCTCGATGCGCTGCACCCACACCTGTGGCGCAGCGGTCGCGCCTTCCCGGCCAACAGTGCCGAGCTGCGCCGGCTGATGGGCGACGGCGAGATCAGCATCGGGCTCTCCTTCAGCACCACCGAGGCGTCCGGCGCCATCGCCAATTTCGAGCTGCCCGACAGCGTACGCAGCTATGTGCATGACCACGGCATGATCGGCAACATGAGCTTCCTGGCGATTCCCTACAATGCCCAGCACAAGGCAGGCGCCATGGTGGTGGCCGACTACCTGCTCTCTCCCGAGGCCCAGGCGGAAAAGCAGGATCCGGTGGTGTGGGGCAGTAACACCGTGCTCTCCCTGGACACCCTGAGCGAGGAGGACCGCGCCCGCTTCCAGGACATCGATCTGGGCATCGCGACCCTGGCCCCGGACGAACTGGGCACGGTGCTCGGCCAGCCCCATCCGAGCTGGATCGACGCCCTGGAAGCCGCCTGGCAAGCCCGTTACGTCGGCAACTGATGTCAGTGGCACGAATCGTCATGCCATCATCGCCCCGTGAGCGACAGCGACCGGGGACAGTATCGCGATGATACTGCGCCTCGCTCCACTGCTGATCGTCACCCTGCTGGTGGGCCCCATCCTGGCCGGGCTGGCCATGGCACTGCTGCCCGCCTTCGGCTACTTGCCGGCGCTGGGTGGTACCTCGTTCAGCCTCACCCCATGGCGGGAGCTGTTCGCCCAACCCGGCCTGGCCCGCTCGGTGGCGGTCAGCTTTTCCAGCGGCCTGGTGACGACCCTGATCTCGCTCACCGTGGTACTGCTGTTCCTGGCCGGCGCCTCTGGCAGCCGGCTGGACCGCTGGATCCGGCGCATGGTCTCGCCGCTGCTGTCGATTCCCCACGCCGCCGCCGCCTTCGGGCTGGCCTTCCTGATCGCGCCATCGGGTCTGATCTCGCGACTGATATCGCCGGGCGTGACCGGCTGGGAGCGACCCCCGGATCTGCTGATCGTCCAGGACCCCTGGGGGCTGTCGCTGATGGCCGGGCTGGTCATCAAGGAGATCCCTTTCCTGCTGCTGATGAGCCTGGCCGCCCTGCCCCAGCTCGACCCGGGCCGGCGCGTGGCCATGGCCCGCTCGCTGGGCTACCGGCCGACCATCGCCTGGCTCAAGGTGGTGATGCCCGCCCTCTATCCGCTGATCCGCCTGCCGGTCTACGCGGTGATCGCCTATGCCACCTCAGTGGTGGACGTGGCGCTGATCCTCGGCCCCACCCTGCCGCCGACGCTGTCGGTGTCGATCCTCACCTGGTTCCACGACCCGGACCTCGCCCAGCGCTTCATGGCCTCGGCGGGGGCGGTGCTGCAGCTGGGGGTCACCGCCGCAGCATTGGCGACCTGGTGGTGCCTGGAGTGCCTCGTTTCCCGACTGGGGAGCCACTGGGTCGACCGCGGCGGACGCAGGCGCGGCGAGCAACCGCTGCGCCTGGCCGGCAAGGGGCTGATCCTGCTGGCCACCCTCACCGCCTTCGTGGAATCGCCAGCCTGGCGCTCAACTCGGTCGCCGGCTTCTGGCGCTTCCCCGACACACTGCCCCAGGGGTTTACCACCAGCACTGGCTACGCGCCCTGCCCAACCTCTCGGGGCCGGTGCTCTCGACCATCATCATTGCCACCGCCGCCACGCTGATCGCCCTGGCCCTGGCGCTGGCGGCGCTGGAGAACGAGCAACGCACCGGCCGCCATCCGGCGCAGGGCCGTCTGGTATCGGCGCTGGGACTGCTCTATCTGCCGCTGATCGTGCCGCAGATCGCCTTCCTGTTCGGCCTGGTGGTGGTGATGGAGTCGCTGGGCACCCGCCCGCAGCATGCGCTGGTGATCTTCGGCCACCTGCTGTTCGTGCTGCCCTATGTGTTCCTGTCGCTCTCCGAGGCCTATCGGCGCTTCGACCCGCGCTGGTCGCAATTGGCGCTGAGCCTGGGCGCCTCGCCTGACGGTGCGTTCTGGCGGGTGCGCCTGCCGATGCTGCTGGCACCGATGCTGACCGCCTGCGCCGTGGGGCTTGCCGTCAGCATCGGCCAGTACCTGCCCACCCAACT
>NZ_AZQX01000221.1:0-5172 GCF_000568385.1 Halomonas sp. BC04 | reverse complement strand
GAGGCGGTCGGCATGGTACATTTTGTCATGGCGGCTGTAGCGGTTGATTCTGGATTAGGCCCTTGAATCATAACCGATTTACAGCCGCTCTTTGCATGTCTGGTGCAATTTCCGGGCTAGGCATTTTGACGGCCCTTCAGCATTTGCTGGCGCCGCGCCTTCAGGCGCTCCTCGTCGAGCGTCGCTCCGCAGGCCTCATGGACTTCCCGCAGGAAGCGCCTGGGCCTGCCGCGCCAGGTGCCCCCCAGTAGCGTGGCCACGGTCAATATCTCCAGGATCCATTGCGTTTCCACCTCTTTGAGCGTGCTGAGTTGTTGCCGATGGCTGGGCCAGTCGATATCCAGTTGCCTGTCGTTGATGTCGAAGGCGTCGAGCAGGCGGGAGAGCATATAGACGTGGTTGGAGTGGGCATCCTGATTGCGCATGATCAGCTCACCCATGCCGTGAAGGATCGCTTCTCGTGCGCTGCCGCCTAGCCGATCTTGGTCGGTCTCCAGGTGCTGTAACAGGGCTTCTATCGTGTAGGGGCCGAGGGCCTGGATCTTGGCCTTGCGCATGATGCGCCAGGTAATGATGGCGTTCCAGATGGCATAGAGCGGTCCGGTAACCAGCGGCAGCAGCCCCCGCAGGGCCATGCGGCCGAAGATGCGGCGCAGCAGCACGCGCAGGATAAAGCTGCTGACCCCGACCTTCATGCGGTACATGACCGAGATGACCGCCAGCTTCCAGCGGCCCATCTGGCATAGGGGTCGATGCCATAGAGGCGGTGCCTTGGGCTGGGTAACTCCAGTGCACCCGTGCCATGCCGCTCAGTAGTAGCCGCGCGTGCTGACTGCCCTGAAGGGGGATGCCTGCGACCCGGCAGGTTCGGGCGACACCGCGCAGGGCATTCCAATAGAGGAAGAGGATCTCCACGGCGCTGACCACGCCCGACACCGCGAAGAAGCCGGCCCAGTAGGGGAGCTGCTCCATCAGGGTCATGTCCTGCATGCCATCGAGCATGCCCTGGCGCATGAACCATTCCATACCGCCGATGATGGCCCCCGAGAGGATACCCGCAATAGCCGACCAGATTATCGTCCGGCGTCCTATCCTACTGAGAGCGGCCAGCTCTTTGCCATGGAGCTCACGCTGCGGATAGCGCTCTCTGGGGCACTGCTTGCGAAGATGATCAGCCGCGAGACGTTCGAGGATATTGGGTTCCGGCGAGTACTGCTGGTCCGGGGCCCGGGAGGAAACGGTTTCTGCCATAGGGGATGGACCAACCTCGGGTGGCTGCAAGAGTCGATATCATGATGCTCAGGGTAGTCGCAGATATGAGGATGGTACGAGACGTTGAGGTCGGTTACGAGGCGAGGCTGTAGAGCAGGCCACAGGCCACAGGCCGCGCCGTGGCGCGGCATGTGGCCTGGGGAGTTAATCGTCGCGCCGCATGCAGTTGTCGTAAAACGCCACGGTGGCGGGCCAGTCGGTGAAGATGCCGTTGATGCCGGCATCCTGGACCAGCACGTCCAGTGTGATCAGCTTGTCGCCTTCCCGGCGAATGACATCCTCGGTGGTGCTGTGGTACCACTGGCCGCCTGCCGCCAGGGGGCCAGAGCGCTCCAGGGTCCATGTCATCAGCTCGAGTCCCGCTTCCTTGGCACGCTCGGTATAGATCGAAGGGACGATCCGGCTGTCGTCTTCGCCGAAGTCGGGGTTCGACGCCAGTAGCATCCAGGTCGGCGGGGCGATGGTGTGTACGCCCATCTCGACGAGCGCTTCCATGTTAGGCGACCAGCTGTCCGGGTCGGCGTGGTCGAAGCCCTCGTCGTTGTAGCGCCCGTCCAGGTAGTAAGCCTGTTCGCCGAATTCGGGCTCGTTCTCGAGCCAGTACAACACGTCGTCGAGCAGGAAGGACTGGGCATAGACGTCGCTGGAGGGGACTCCGGCCTCCTTGTACTCATCGATCATCTTCTGGGCGTAGTCTTCCTGAGAGAAGCCGTTGAAGGGCATCTCCACGCTGGGCTCCTTGAGCTCCGGGGTCATTTTCACGCCCAGGTCCTTGAACAGCGCAATGGTATCGGCGTGGCTCATCAGGGTGCCGCGGGTGGCGTAGAGGTCCGAGCGCCAGCGGGGGTTGCCGTCAAGGTACTCCTCGATGCTGGTGGCCTCGCGGTTGGCGCCTTCCATGGTGCCCTGCAGGGTGCGGAATTCGGCCAGGGTGATATCGCTGGTGCAGCACTGGATATCGGCGGCATTGGTCAGCTCACCGCTGTCGGGGTCGAACTCAGGGGGAACGCTGCACTTCTCGACGAGATCGGTCTCGACGATATTGGTGGTGTAGTGCAGGTCGCACTGGCCATGGCGACAGACCAGCTCGTGGTCGGCAGTGAAGGTCACATCGCATTCTATGATGCCGGCGCCGCCCTGGGCTCCGGCGAGATAGGACTCCAGGGTATGCTCGGGAAACTGAAGGGGAGCGCCACGGTGGGCAATGGTCAGCTCGGAAGGCTGCCAGTCGGTGTTTTCCGCGGCGCAGCGCATCAGCCTCGACTTGAGTTCCCGTTCTCGTGTGGTCTCTTCGCTCATGTCGTTGACCAGGAACAATGGCCGCGGCCCGAGGGTCACGTTCTTGGCGGCTGCGATCAGGGTGTCGTCCCACTCGGGGTTATTGGCGTCGTCGGCGTGGGTTGCCGAGCCGAGCACCAGGCAGAGTACCAGAGCAGTGAGACTGCCCAGCAGGGTCAGGTTTTTTTTGGTCATGGCGTTTCTCGCTCGCTTCCTTGTTAGCGTTAGGGAAACCCCGATTGTCAGCGCCGCGCGTGACAAGCCCGTGGCGGGCTGAAGACAGTCAGGGGAAACCTTTATCAGCGTAGAAGCTTTGCCGCACTCTGCGAGTGGTTAGACCATCAGGCGCGACGTAATCAGGGCAGCGGTATGGCGTTGACTTCCTTCGGGCAGTGATAGCCCCGTTGCACCGCCGGCCTGGCGGCTATCTCCTGATACCAGCGTTTCACGTTGGGGTAGTCGTTGAGGTCGATGCGCTGCCACTCGAAGCGGGATACCCATGGCCAGGTGGCCATGTCGGCGATGCCATAGTCGGTGGCAAGGTATTGTGTCTCGCCGAGTCGTCTGTCGAGGACGCCGTAGAGCCGCTGTGCCTCGCCGTGAAATCGCTCCTCGGCATAGGGCGCCTTCCCCGGGTTGAAGTGCAGGAAGTGGTGGGCCTGGCCCAGCATGGGGCCGATACCGCCCATCTGCCACATCAGCCACTCCAATGTACGGTGGCGGCTTTCCAGATCATCGGGCAGGAAGCGCCTGCTCTTCTCAGCGAGATAGATCATGATGGCGCCCGACTCCATCAGCGTGATGCCGGTCTCATCGTCGCGAATCGCCGGGATCTTGTTGTTTGGGCTTATCGCCAGGAATGCGGGATCGAACTGTTCGCCTTGGGTAATATCCACGGGATGGGCGCGGTAGGGCAGGCCGAGCTCTTCCAGCAGGATTGAAACCTTGCGGCCGTTCGGGGTAGTCCAGGTCCAGAGGTCGATCATCGTCGTTTCCTTGCCGTCCATTGATGATTCAAGGAAGGTTGGCACAGCCAGGGGGGGCTTGCCATCCGGACCTAGGAGCCTGTCGGATTTGACCGGATCTCGCAGTAGATCAGCGTTAAGTCCGACAGGCTCCTGGTGAACACTGTTCGGAAAAGATTGACCAGAGCAGGAAAGCGATGCTATTTAGCGCTACCGGCAATGTCTGCCGGAGCGATCATCGTAATCTCCGAGGGTTTGTAAACATGCCGCTGCGCCGCTGTTTGCCCATACTGCTGGTGGCTCTCGTCGTCACCGGTTGTGCCAGTAACACCACCATTGCTCCGCGTTACACCACGGAGAACCCCGATCTCTTGAGAATCGGCGGTGACCGCCCATCCAACCCGGTCGTGCGTACGGAAAATGCCGGCTCCTTCTGCGTCGAGATCACCGAGCGCTGGAACGAGCACGGCAAGACACCCGACGGCCAGGTGCTCTGGGCGAAAGATACGCTGCGTAAGGTCGTCCCTTGCCGCTAAGGAATCACAGCACAAATGCCTACGCGAGCGAATCGCTGCGTTGCGCGGTGCTGGTGCGCCAGCCCGGTCGGAATCCTCACCTATACCCCATAGGCTCCGGTTGACTCGAAACCTTCGGTTTCTCACTCCTCCGGAGCCATCCTTCGGATGTTTGTCGCTTCGCTCGGTTCTGTGCGCCGTGCGCCTTGCGACCCACAGGGATGTGGGAAGTGCGTTGATTCGTAGGGAACGAATCTAGCCGCTTCATCTCGCTCGGCGATTTGTTCAGCGATTCCCTAACCGTTCTGCACGATAGGTGAGTTCGTTGCCATATTCAGGCCCGGTGCGTCAGCATCCGGCTTTTTATTGTTCATCGCTATTCTTCGGTATTTCCTATCGCTGTGTCAGTTTCCGCACCGAGGAAGGGGGGAGCCGAATCGGGGGCATGACCCGCCTTCTTACGCCCCGGTGAAATGCAGTTCAAGCGGCTCCTCGGCAGGCACACAGGTGCCTCGTCCGGGCTCGAGGTGGGGGCGCAGAATCGGCTCCATGCCTTTGAGCACCTGTACCGGTAGCGCCGAGGTGAAACGGAAGCGGTCCGACTCACTGCCCGCCACATAGGCGGTGAGGGTGCCGAAATGGTTGTCGCCGAGATAGAAAACGAAGGTGGCGGTGCGGTTGCGTGCCCTGGAGTCGATGACCTGGCCGCCTCGGGTCACGGTCTCGAAGCGGTTGTTGCCGGTGCCTGTCTTGCCGCCCAGGGGCAGGGCGGACCCATCCTCCAGGGTAAAGCTGCCCTGAAGTCGCCGGGCGGTGCCCCATCCACCACACTGGAAAGTGTCTCGCGTAGTGTTGCCGCCACTTCCGGTTCCATGACCTGACGGGCGAGTCGATCGGAGGGCTGGAAGCGGGTTTCGTAAGGCGTATCGGCCGCGAAATGCAGGTCGTCGATGCGCAGCGTCGGCAGCCGCACACCGTCGTTGAGGATGATGCCAATCAGCTCGGCCAGGGCGGCCGGGCGATCCCCGGACGAGCCCACCGCGGTGGCCAGCGAGGGAACCAGGTGCTCGAAGGGGTAGCCCAGGCGCTGCCAGCGCTGATGAATGTCGAGAAAGGCCTCGACTTCCAGCATGGTTCGGATT
>NZ_AZQX01000220.1:0-17849 GCF_000568385.1 Halomonas sp. BC04 | reverse complement strand
CATGCATCAGCGGGCCGCCCTGCTGGCCGGGGAAGACCGCACCGTTGAGCTTCTTGTAGAGGTCCGCATCGCCGTGGGCAGAGAGGATCAGGCCGCCCCGAGGGCCACGCAGGGTCTTGTGGGTGGTGGTAGTGACCACGTGGGCATGGGGGATCGGGCTCGGGTAGTGGCCGGCGGCGATGAGGCCTGCCACGTGGGCCATGTCGACCATGAACCAGGCACCGACTTCGTCGGCGATGGCGCGGAAGCGACGCCAGTCGACGACCCGGGCGTAGGCCGAGAAGCCGGCGATGATCAGCTTGGGCTTGTGGCTGCGCGCCAGGCGTTCGACTTCCTCGTAGTCGATCTCGCCGGTCTCGGGGTTCAGGCCGTACTGCACTGCGTGGTAGTGCTTGCCGGAGAAGTTCGGCGCAGCGCCGTGGGTCAGATGGCCGCCGTGGGCCAGGCTCATACCGAGGATGGTGTCACCCGGCTTGACCAGGGCCATGAAGGCCGCGGCGTTGGCCTGGGCCCCTGAGTGGGGCTGGACGTTGGCGTAGTCGGCGCCGAAGAGGTCACAGGCCCGGTCAATGGCCAGCTGCTCCACCACATCGACGTGCTCGCAGCCGCCGTAGTAGCGCTTGCCCGGATAGCCCTCGGCGTACTTGTTGGTCAACTGGGTGCCTTGGGCCTCCATGACCGCACGGCTGGCGTAGTTCTCGGAGGCGATCAGCTCGACGTGGGCCTCCTGGCGGACCACCTCGTCGGCAATGGCAGCAGCGACCTGGGAGTCGAAGTCGGAAAGGGATGAATGGTTCATGAAAGACTCCTGTTGTTATCGGTAGAGACCTGGCGGACAGCGTCTGTGACTTCGAATCTATCGGCGAGCTGCCTCGATGGAAAATTTGAATTCCTCATGCGCGGATAAGTGGCATGAAGCGCATCCATCTCATCACTGATTTAACGCCAGGGCGGGGCAACAAGATTGAATGGATGCGACAGATTTTCTGAACGCCACGGCGGCAAGGAGTGACCGAACCTCTTCCTTGGCGCTATGTGAATAACGTCTTATTTAGGAGGTTCAAGGTCCGGTCTGCGGGAGGAAGGCGCCCTGAGCTCAGAGCGCGGGACGACCCTCGATATGGAGGAAGAAGGGATCGACCCGATCGCTGCTGGATTCACCGACACGCTTGCGCATCTGCGACGGCGTCATGTCGAAGGCGCTACGGAACTGGCGGGAGAAGTGGGCGGTATCGGCGAAGCCGCAACGCTCGCCGATCTCGGTGATGCTCTTGCCACTGTAGTGCAGCAGCCACAATCCATAGCGCAGGCGAAGATCCCGAGCGAACTTCTGGGGCCCTACCCCCAGGGTCTCGCGAAAACGCCGCTCCATGTTCCGCCGGGAGGTGCCTACCGCTCCGCCAGTGCCTCCATGGAGATCGCCTCGCCCAGGTGCTGCTCGAGCACGGCGATGCAGCGCCGCACCAGGCGATCCTCGATCTTGCCGAATACCACGGGCTGCGGCTGAGGATGCGCGCCCGTCCGGGCTTCCTCGATGAGCATGATATGCAGGCTCTTCATGGCCCACGCCTTGCCCAGGTGCCGCTCGACCAGATAGGCGGCCAGGTCCGCCGCCGCGGCGCCACCGGCGCAGGTGAGCCGGTCACCATCGTCGATGAAAAGGCGGTCGGCCACCGGCTCGATGGCGGGGAAGCGCTGACTCATGTCGCGGTGGTGATACCAGCTGACGCAGCAACGCCGCCCCGCCATCAGGCCCGCCTGGATCAGGGCGAACACGCCGGTGCACAGGCCCACCAGCGGCACCCCGGCAACCGCCGCCTGGCGCAGGTACGCCAGGGCGGTGGTATCGACCTGGTCGCGCTCGTTCTGAACGCCACCGATCACCACGATATAGTCGAACACCGTCGGATCCTGGTAGGTCAGGCAAGGTGAGATGGCGGCACCGCAGCTGGAGATGGCCTGATCACCGGAACTGGTCATGAAGGTCCAGTGGCAGCGCAGCTGGCGACTACGATCCCCCTCATCGGCGGCGAGGCGCAGGCAGTCGACGAAAGCCGCAAATGGGAATAGGGTAAAACGATGCAGCAGAACGAAGCCGACGGAGAGGGGCTCGCCCTGGGAGGGATGGCTCATGGCAGTTCCTGTTCAGGAGATCAGGAGGGTCGAGACCGGACAGGGTGTTAGGGCGACTCTAGCGCATCTCGCCGGTAGTACGCAGCACCAATGAAACGGCAGGGAGACGAGAAAGCATCAAGCAACGAGCACCCTCGCTTGTTGGTGGTATGGGCCGTGACGCGCCCCAGAAACTAGAAAGGGCCTACGACAAAGTCGTAAGCCCTTGATATCTGGCGCGCCCAGAAGGATTCGAACCTTCGACCCCTGCCTTCGGAGGGCGTTCACCCCATATTTGAGCAGAAACTAACAGAAACAACAATCACCAGCTATCTAATCAAAATCAATTAGTTGAGACATTTTGCCGTTTGCTGCTTGTTGCCCTTTTGCTCTCGTTATATCCTGCATTTGCTACCTATTTGCTACCTACAAAAAGGAGCCGAATATGGCAGGCAGCAGCAAGCTGAAGCTGACAACCAAGGCGCTGGAGCAGCTATCCAAGACTCCCCCGACCGATAACGTCTTTGACACCGCGCTACCTGGTTTTCATGTTCGCCCCGGCAAGCGCGGCCTGACCTTCCGACTGTACTACCGCACCAAGACGGGCCGGCAGCGTGTCTTGACCATTGGCCGCTACGGCACCCGTACCGTTGCCGAGGCGCGCGCCCAGGCTAAAGAGGCGCTGAGCATCGTGGCTCAGGGCGGCGACCCACGCGCAGTGCTGGAGGAGAAAAAGGCCGAGGAGGAGCGCCAGCAGCAGCAAACCTTGGGCTCTTACCTAGATGGCCCCTACACCGTGACCCAGCGGCGTAAGAAGGATGGAACAGCTACCTTACAGCGTATCCGCAGGGCATTTGCTGAATGGCTGCACAAACCCATGTGCGAAATCACCCGCGCCGACGTTGAGCGCTGGCAGGGTGAACGAGAGGCAAAGGGCGAAGCATATAGCACCAGCAAGCGAAACCTCGGCGCACTCAAGACGCTGCTGGCGCATGCAGCAGAGCGCAAGGTGATACCCGCCAACCCGCTGGCAGGTATCAGCCTGCAACGGCCGGCCATGAGCGAAGCGGAGATGGCCGAGCAAGCGTCACAGCGGCGCTACCTGGAACCCGATGAGGTAAAGGCGCTGTTTGCAGGGCTGGAAGCGTACCAAGAAGAAAAGCGCGCCCAGCGCAGGAACAGCCGCGCCCATGGCAAGGCGCAACTGCCGAACCTGGATAGTGTGGCCTACGTGAATCATGTCGCGCCCTTCATCACGCTGATGTACTACACCGGCTTTCGACCGGGCGACCTCATCGGCCTGCGCTGGGATCACGTAAACCTAGACTTCCGCACCATCCGCAAAACCATCGAAAAGTCGGCGCACCACCGGGAGGAGCCCCAGACTTTCCCGCTTTCTACCGAAGCCGTAGGCGTGCTGAGGACGTGGCACCGGCAGCAGGGCGAGCCGAAAGCGGGGTGGTGTTTCCTTCGCATGACAACGGCAAGCGTATGGACAAGAAGGCCATGCAGAAGCCTTGGGCCACCGTTCGAAAGTTCGCCGGGCTGCCTGATGACCTGCTGCTTTATTCTCTGCGACACAACTTCGCCAGCCAACTGGTGATGGCCGGTGTTGATCTGTTGACCGTTTCCAAACTGATGGCCCACGCTGATATTCAAACCACCATCAAATATTACGCGCACCTGCGGCCGGACCATTCCCGCGATGCCGTCGAGGCATTCGCCAAGGCGGTGCCCAGAGCGACGGCCGAGGAGGATAGCGCCAGCGAAAAGGCAACGGCGATCCGCAAGGTATCCACCGAATGACCGGTTTGGTCGGCTAGGGCCGTACACCCGAAAGCGCGGCGGCTCCACCGCGCCCGCCGCCGCCTTTCCTTGCAGTGAGCGCGAGGAGTAGCGCAAATGACCATACAATCGCGGCTATATAAATTAAAACATTGGCTGACGCTAGAGGATGCGGCGGCTCATTTGTCAACCATGCTTTCGGAGCCAGTCACTGAGGTTGATATTCTTGAGCTATGCATACAAAAACGTCTCAAATTATCTGTAAATGTACTTGTTCCCACAAACGCGCAAAGAGGTGTTATTGTTGATTCAGAAGAGGCTTATGTAGGCTTTAAATCTCCTGATTCCCCGCCAGAACGGCACGATAATAACAGCCATCCCACCGAGTCATTGGAAGAAAAACTGACGGGCATGCCCGAGGTTAAAATCAAGGACATTAAGCACCTTGATGAGGAAATAAAGTCCGCAATAAAAGATCAGCGCATTACGGTATGCCTGATTAGCCAGAAGATTTCGAACACTGAATTCGTAGAATTTGGTGAAGAAATAGAGCTAATTAAACCAGGGGTTTACGATCTTCCGATGCTTTCGGCAGAGGCTTACGCTGTAGATGAGGTGTATTACAGGATGATTGATGGCCCGCAAGTTGACAGGTGGAGCTTAGAAGGCGCCTGGCTTGAGGATGATGGCGATCTTTTACGCCTCTGCACAAGGATGAAACTTAAGGTAGACTCCGAAATGTTTAGGAAAGTTAAAGGTTATGGGGAGTGGCCGGTAAGGTATTGGGAAACTTCTGACTGGGTTCCTAGCGACGAGTTACCCGAGGAGAGTATTCTTGTGGTTCGTCGGCAAAATCTTGATGCATTCATTGCCAACCTGGAACAGGAGCAAGAGCCCAGACAAGACGTTGGAGGAGAGGTGGAGAGAACCTTGGAGGCGTTCGGTCTGCTGGTAGAGCTATATGCCAGTCAGCACGGCCTGATTACCGGTATGGCAACCGACCGAAAGCATCCCGCATTGTCGAGGATATGCTTGTCGCAAAGCCTGATGACGTTACCAATATGGGCGACCGCAAGCTGAAAGAACACGTCGGCGCGGCAATCAAGGCTTGGGAGGCCAAGAAGCGTCGCTAGCCTGCAATCTGCATTTTGCAACGAGACCACGAAAGCTCTTGCCGTGAGGACAATGGTAGCGTCAACCCGCAACGTGGAGACGCTTCCATGCCCACCAAGACGCAAGACCCCGGCGACATTCTCGCCAATGCCCTGGCCCGCTACCGCGATGGCTTCGACCCAGCGCTGATCGAGCTGCCCGAGGCCGCCGTATTCCCCGGCCTGATTCCCGCCCAGCCGGCCACCGCCCGTAAGGCCCGCACCACCGGCAGTCTGCTAGGCCGGCCGGCCCCGCGTTTCGTAAAGCGCGGCCGTGCCGTGCGCTACCGCCTGAAAGACGTGCTGGACTGGCTGGCCGAAGGCGACGCCTACGGCAGCACGGCCGAGGTCAACATGGCTGGGAGGGCGTCGGCATGAACGCGGTTTACCACTACACCAGCGAGCGCCATCACCTGCCGGCAATCCTGAGCAGCGGCGAGCTTCGAGGTCGCGCGGATATGCCTGGCTACCACCCGCTAGTCTGGTTTTCTGCCCATCCGTTCTGGGAGCCCACCGCCACCCAGCTCCGCATGGTGGGCGGCCTGATCGTTCCGCAAACCTTTGAAGAGCTCTACGACGTATTCGGTTGCGTGCGCTTCACGCTGCCTGCCAATGATGTCCGGCTGATGGACTGGCGTCGAGCGTGCAAGTTTGCCGGTATTCCCAGGCGTGATCGCTGGGCGATGGAGGCGGTCGGCATCGAGGTCGGCGGCGATCCGCGCCACTGGCTGGCCTTGGCAGGCCCTGTCCCACTAGAGGAACTGCGAGCCGAGCGGCTGGAAGGCGGCCAATGGCTGCCCCTGGAGGTGACGACATGACCCCGACCGACCGCTATCAACTGGCTCGGGCAGCCCAGACCGGCGATGCCCGAGCGATGGAGCGTGCCAGTGCCGCCTTGGCTGCTATCACCCAATGCCTGCAGGACGACGGGATTTCCCCGTTCTGCCACGACGGCTTGTTGACTGCCATCGACATTGTTGCGTGGAACCTGGGCGACCGTGCCGACTTCCTCAACGAGATACTGAAGGAGGACGCCGATGTTTGAGCTTTCGCACCTGCTGGCCGGCGCCTGGCGCTGGCTGACTCGCAAGCCCAGGGCAGCTGAGGAGGTCGAGGCATGACCAACACCATGCAAAAGGTCCAGCCTCCCGAGAGAAGCCGGACCCTTACCAAAGCGCGTCCGAAGGCGCACCCCAAGCATAACAGCATCGAGGCCGCATTGACTGAAGCCCTGGCCAGCCACTGCATGACGCTGGCGCCCAGGGCATCAGGGTGGTGCGCCAACAAGAGCAAGTTCGCTGCCCACCATGCGCCGCTGGCCATCGGCACCCAGCTGCTGATGCCGACGCTCTGCGAAGGCTGCGAGGACTACCCCGACCTTGCCTACGTGTGCCTGTGTCGGCTGGGAGGTGGTCATGGTGAATGAATACCGCAACCCCGATACCGTCGAGATGTCTGGCCATCCACCCGCCCCCGAGCCAGCCCATGCCACTCTGGACGTGTCCCAGGCGTCCCAGGTGTCCCAGCCCAGCAGGGACGGGGCTTCCCCCCGGGACATCACCGGGACAGCACCTGCTTCGACGTGTCCCATCGCCCGTGAGGTGGGCCCCAGCGAGGACGAGCCGGAAACGGTCAAGGAGCCCAGGCGCCCTACCTTCGCCTGCCACTTGGCGCCCAGCCAATACGGGCCACCGGGGCTGTACTACCATGGACTGCGCCAGCCCAAGGGCGGCGGAGATCCTGAGCCCTTCGACGTGTGGGTAAGCAGCCCCGTCGTGGGCCTGGCCGCCACCTATGACGAGCGACACGACAACCACGGGCTGCTGCTGAGCTTCAAACCGCCCTATGGTCCTTGGCGTAAATGGGCGATGCCCATGGAGCTACTGAGCGGCAGCGGCGAGGAGATGCGGCGAGAGCTGATGAGGATGGGCGTTCGTATCAACCCTGACGGCTTCAAGCTCCTTCACCGCTGGGCGTCCCAATGCCAGCCGGATAAGGAGGTGGTGGCAGCGACGCGAGTGGGCTGGCACCACATCGAGGAGAGCCTGGCGTTCGTCATGCCCCGCCACACCATCGCCCAGGGCGCGCTGGCCCACCGGATCACCTTCCAAAGCGAGAGCGCCAGCCAAGACCACTTCGCCACCGCCGGCAGCCTGGACAGCTGGCGTGCCAATATTGGCAGGCTATGCCGTGGCAACCCGCTGATGGTCCTGGCCGTGTCTACCGCCCTGGCCGGTCCGCTGCTGCAACTGACGCACCGGCAGGCTGCTGGCATCCATCTGGTGGGCGATAGCAGTAACGGCAAGACGACGTTGCTGGAGGTCGCAGCGAGCGTGTGGGGCGGCCCCGACTTCAAGCGCACCTGGCGAGCCACCGGCAATGGGCTGGAGGGCGTGGCCGCCGCTCTTAGCGACACGGCGCTGGTGCTGGACGAGATAGGCGAGGCCGATGGCCGTGAGGTGGGTGCCACGATTTACGCCTTGGGCAACGGCATCGGCAAGGCCCGCGCCAGCCGTATCGGCACTGCCCGCCCTCCCCATCGTTGGCGTATCGCGGTTCTGAGCAGCGGCGAGCGCACTCTAGCCGCCCACATGAGCGAGGCCGGCAAACGCCCCCATGCCGGGCAGGCGGTCCGGCTGCTGGATATACCTGCCAACCGCCAGCATGGCGCCTTCGACCACCTGCACCACCTGACCGATGGCCGTGCCTTCGCGGACCACTTGAAAAGCGAGGTGACACATCATCATGGCCATCTTGGACCAGCGTTCATCGAACGGCTGGTGGCCGAGGAGCGCGATCTGGCTGCCGAGGTGGACCGCTTCGCTCAGGCACCGGGTTTTGCCGCGTCACACCCGCTGCAAGGTCGCGCCGCCAAGATGCTGGCGTTGATAGGACTGGCCGGCGAGCTGGCAGTCGAATATGGCTGGCCGACTGGGCGCCTGGTGAGGCCAGGGCCGCCGCTGTTGACGCCTTTCAATTATGGATCGCCGGGCAGGGTAGTGTGAGGACCGAGCATGAGCAGATATTGGCCAGGGTGGCCGGATTTATCGAGCGCCACGGCGATGCCCGTTTCAGCAGCGTGACAGGCGACGCCAGCCACGTGATCCATAACCGTGCTGGCTGGTGGCGGGATGATGCCGATGGCCGGACCTACCTGTTTACCAGCGAGGGGTTGATTGAGGCGTTGGCCGGCTTCGACCTGAAGCGCGGCACTGAGGCCCTGGAGACTGCCGGCTGGTTAGTCGAGCGGGAGAGTAGCGCCCGGGCCGTGCGCATTCGTATCAACCGCACCCGCTGGCGCGTCTACGCGATCCGCCCTACTGATAGCGAAGCGGGCGATGCATGAGCTGGATGACGTTTACCGCGCCTTCGCTGGGACAGTGGTTCCGGTCAGCTGTCCCGCACCTGTCCCGCCGCAAACCCGCATGGTTGAGCCGTTGGGACAAATGGGACAGATGGGACAGATGGGACACCCCCCGAAATTTGGGACAGCAAGACAAGGATGGCCCAGCGCATGGGGTCGAGACACTGCTGGCCGCCCTGGCTGATGCGGGCCGCGACCTTGTGCCGGACCTTGAGCGCCAGCTACGGTAGCGGCTGGCGCCACTGAGCCGGCAGGTACGGGCCGAACTGATCGCGGTATTAGATGACGCCTTCGAGGTGCCCCGATGTTGAGGCCCTGGGCCAGGAGAAAGCGTGTCATGCCAGTGGAGCGCAGCATGTTGACATGCGAATCGGCCAGCGTGATTGCCAGACCGGCTTCCTTGAATGCCCTTGGTAGCGGTTTGTTCAAGGCTTAGCCCTGGCTCCCGCTAGACAGCCGATGTCGGACACTTCAGGCGAAATCCGGTTGATGCATGGGCTACGACTCCAATTCTGGATATTAACGGTCGTTGATATAAGCCTCATTGACTCTAACGTAACCTTAGTTCTCACTGGCTGAACAGCTGGCACTTCCAATCCCCAGCTCAGAGAGTGAGGTTCTTCTCCATGCGGCGACCATCGACGAGTGCCAAGTCAGCTTCGGTCCCCGCCATCCCCCATGAGCAGTGCCCAGCCAAGACATTCATGACCGACGCTGGCGATGTCACTCTCGGCCGTAGCGTCTTCAATCATTGCCAGATCGTTGGGGAGGTGGCCAAGGCCCTCTCTGACCGGTATGTGGGCTCCTCAGCAGCCTGCCTGTTTCCCTACGGTAGCGAGCTGATCGCGGCCTGCCATGACATCGGCAAGGTCAGCCCGACCTTCGTGGCCAAGCTCCTTCGAGCCGCCAACTATCATCCTCACTCATATCCCTCCCTGGCGAACATTGACTCATCGCTGGAGCGCCAATGGGGTGGGCACGCCGGTGTCAGCCAAGTGGCGGCCAAGGCCATGAAGGTTCCCGCCCGGATACCAGAAATCCTGGGACAGCACCATGGCTACTCGCCACCGGTGGCCGACAAGCGGGCCCATGATGAAGGGTTCGGTGGCCCTGCCTGGCAAGAGGAGCGCGTACGGCTGGCCGATGCCTGAAGCAAGCCTTGCGGAGTGATTGGCCCGACAATCTGACCTCGACGCAGGCGCGTGTGCTGGCAGGCCTGACAACGGTGGCGGACTGGATCGGTTCGGGGCAGTTTTTTGAGGACCCCGCCGCCGAATGGCAGCCTCGGATCGGCCAGGCCATTGAGGATGCAGGATTCCTTCCGGTGACGGTGAAGTCTGACCTGACCTTTCAGGACATCTTCCCGTTTCCCCCCAATGCGGCTCAGGCCCGCCTCGCCGAGGTGGCGAGCCGTCCCGGTGTTTACCTACTCGAAGCGCCCATGGGTCTAGGCAAGACCGAGGCTGCGCTCTATGTCGCCTATCAGCAGCTGGCACAAGGCCAGGCCAGCGGTATCTACTTCGCGCTTCCCACCCAGTTGACCTCCAATCGCATCTACTCGCGTTTCAATGCTTTTCTGGATGAAATCCTGCCGCCTGATGCGCCTCACCGTGCGCTGCTGCTGCATGGCCATGCCTGGCTTGTTGAGACCGAGATGGGAGAAGAGGGGCGTCCTGGTGGCGCCTGGTTCAACCAGGCCAAACGGGGGCTGCTGGCCCCCTTCGCCGTGGGCACCCTGGATCAGGCACTGATGGCGGTCATGAACGTCAAGCATGGCTTCGTCCGCGCCTTCGGCCTGGCTGGCAAGGTCGTGATTCTTGATGAGGTCCATACCTATGACGCCTACACCGGTACGCTGCTGGATGCGCTGATCGACTTCCTGCGCCAGGCTGGGTGCACTGTCATCATCCTGACGGCGACCCTGGCTCGGGAGCGCCGCGAGCAGTTGCTGGGGGCCAAGGTCGAGCAGAATCACTATCCCCTGATTACCGCATGTCCAGATTCAAGTGACCCCATTGAGGTGCCACTCCCAGAGCCGGCCGAGAAGCCGGTTGCCGTGAGCCTGATCGATCAGGAGGAGCTAGCAATCGAGGAAGCCCTGGACAGGGCGGAGACGGGGCAGCAGGTGCTTTGGATCGAGAACACGGTGGCCGAGGCCCAGGAGCGATACCGGGTGCTGGCGGCCAGGTCGGCAGAGCTTGGCGTTGAGGCCGGGCTGCTGCATTCGCGCTTCACCCCGGAGCACCGCGCGGCTCGCGAAGATGTCTGGGTAGCCCTCTACGGCAACACGGAGTGGGCAAGGCGGGCCAGCGGCGGGCGGGTGCTTGTGGGGACCCAGGTGCTGGAGCAGTCGCTGGACATCGACGCTGACTTCCTGATCAGCCGCTTCTGCCCGACCGACATGCTCCTTCAACGGCTGGGACGGCTGTGGCGCCACGAGGATACTCCCAGACCCCCGGAGAGTCGCCGAGAGGTCTGGCTCCTAGCCCCCACTCTGACCGCATCGGTTGCCCAGCCTCGTAGCACATTCGGCGTAACGGCAGAGGTATATAGCCCCTACGTGCTGTGTCGCAGCCTCGAGGTGTGGCAGGGGCGCAAGACGATCACACTTCCCGGCGACATCCGCCCCATGATCGATGCCACCTACGCTAGCCGCGAGGAGATCGGAGACATGGCGCGTTGGTATCGAGAGCTGGAGGAGGGTAACCGTCGGCAAACGGGGCGCCGTGCCATGGAGCAGCTGGCACGCGGTGCGCTGGCCCAAGGCGGCAAGACGCTGCCAGAGCACAAGGCTGGGACCCGCTACAGCGACATCGACTCGGTAGAGGTCCTGCTAATCCGCGGCCTCAGGCCAGATGCCGAGCGCAGAGCGACCCGTCTAGTGCTGCTGGACGGTCAGCTGCACTGGCTGCCATGGGATCGCCATGTGCTGGGCCTGTCCGAGTGGCGACGCCTCAGCGCACTCCTGACGCGCCAGCAAGTACGCATTCCTATTTACCACGCCCCGATCACTACCGCCCTGAGTACGCTTCGCCAATACGGTTTCCACCACTGCTTCTACCTGGGCCGTCCTGAAGAAGACGAAGCGCTGCTGAGGGTGGCACTGGTCGATGAGGCAGGGGGGCTCAGAGGGCTAGGTGGAGAGCCGGCCCATGATCGCTACCGGCTAGCCTATCGAGAGGACCTGGGGTTCCAGGCCATCCGCGACAAGGACTGAACGTATGGAAAATCACTTCAACCTGCTTGATGAGCCATGGATACCGGTAGCGGATGTTGGCCGCGTCAGCCTGCGGGAGATCTTCTCTCGTGACGGACTGCGAGAGCTGGGAGGCAACCCGATCCAGAAACTCGCATTGACCAAGCTGCTGTTATCCATCGCTCAGGCAGCCTGTACACCCGCTGACGAAACCGAGTGGGCCGACCTGGGAGCAGAAGGCCTGGCCTCCCGCTGTCTGGACTATCTGGAGACCTGGCATGGGAGCTTCTACCTCCATGGTGAGCGCCCCTTCTTGCAGATGCCGGCAGTGGCGGACTGCATTGCCGAGAGAACCGAGCGTCGGCTCAAGGCTGCCAAGACCAAGGGCAAGCGCGATGAGGTCATCGCCTCGGGAGCGCCTCGCTCGTTTGGGGCAGGCTTCTATCCTGACATGCCTTCGGCCAACAACACCCTGTTGTCACACACCCTGTTCGAGAAGCCCCTGGACACCGCGGATCAGGCAGTCTTCTTGGTGACCTTGATGAACTTCGCCTTCGGCGGAAAACGTGTCGAGGGTGATCTGACATCGCTGGCCGGACGAGCACTGGGCAACCGCTACAGCGCACCAGCCGCCCCGAGCCTCGGGGGATGGGTGGGCCAGTTGCACTGCCTGGTGACGACCGGTGATCTGCGTCGCGACATCTGGGTCAACCTCATGACGCGGGAAGCGATTGAAGCTGCCAGCCGCTGGCCCGATGGGGTGGGGCGCCCCGTCTGGGAGGCCATGCCAACCCATGAAGCCGATGACCGGGCCGAGTCCCTGAAGCGCAGCTATCAGGGCTGCCTGGTTGCACTGTCGCGATTTGCTCTGCTCCAGGAAGGCGGCATCTACTACCTGGACGGAATCAACTATCCCGGCATCAAGGATGGTTGGTACGAGCCCTCCTTGCTGCTCGACCAGAGCGGCAAGGACATCAAGGTCAAGTACGTGAACCTGGATCGCAAGCCGTGGCGAGAACTGCATGCCTTCCTGGATTTCCTCACGCTCAGCCAGCGGTCGGGGTTCGAGAGCCTGGGGCTGCAGCAGGGCGTCAGCCGCATGCGCGATCTTGGCGACTCGCTATGTGTTTGGACCGGCGGGCTCAAGGTCAGCGCCAACTCCGGTGATCAGTCCGTCAAGCAGGCCGACGACTTCCTCGAGTCCAAGGTCTGGCTGCAAGGTGAGCTGATTGACTCAGTTTGGCTCACTATTCTGAAGCGCGAGATGGAAGGCCTCGAGCAGCTCGGCAGGATGCTCTACGCCTGTGTGCGGGACTACTACCGCGAGCTGAAGGCCACGCCGGACATGGCAGCGGCTCAGGCAGCCCGTGCCGGTCATCTCTATTGGCAGCTGTGCGAGAGGGATTTTTCCTCACTGACAGCGAACTGCGAAGCCAGCGATGCTGATGTCGCAGCACGCCGGAAGCTGAGAGAGCGGTTCTTCGGCCATGTCAGGGGCTGTTTCGAACAATGCGCTCCCCGGGAGACCGCCCGCCAGCTCGAGGCTTGGGCGCGTCACCAGCCCCGCCCCGGACCCTACCTTGCCACCCCCCAACAGATCCCGACCGAGAGCCAGGAGGCATGATGGAACCGACACCCCCCGCGCGCCCCAGGAAGGCTGAGCGCTTCGTCACTTACCTCCTCGAGCGAGTCCAGCATGACAAGGGGCTGGCCGCGAGGCTGCGACGAGCTGACAACCCGGCAACGGAATACCAGAGCTGGGAGTTGCTGGCCCAGTTCGGCGTTGAGCTGGAGTGGCCTTCTCAGCGGCTGCCCTATGCCACGGTGGCAGCGGCCATGACCCGGGCCAAGGCCGAGCGCAATGGGCGCCTCTCCCTTGGCCAGGCGTTGGCCAAGTGCTACGACGGAGGCACCGAGAGTTCGCCCGCGAAGGCTCGCCTTCGCCGCCTGCTGGCCTGTGACGACATCGAAGAGCTTTGCAGTGTGATCCGTCCCGTGCTGACGTTGATCCACTCGAAGCAGGGGCCTGTGCTCAACTACGCCCGGCTACTTGAAGAGTTGCTCTGGTTCAATCGCTCGGGAGAACGGACGCGAGCCCGCTGGGCACAAGACTTCTACCACCGCCCACAGGGTGACGGCGAAAGGGCTGAGCCGGCAGCTGTCGCGGAGGGGAGCCCATGAGCCAACCAACGCTCTACGCCAGCGTCCTGCATCTTGATCGGCATGCCATACAGACCCTGAAAATTACCGATTCCTACTCCCTGCATCGGGTCGTCTACAGCCTCTTCGAGGACGTGCGTAGTGAGTCCGACAAGCAGGGCCACACCCCCAGCGGGATCGTCTATGCCGACAAGGGAGGCAACCGTCTGGAGAGGCAGGTGTTGATATTGTCCGACCGTGAGCCGGCCGATGGCATCCCGGCCGATGATGAGTGCCTCGGTGAAGTGCGCTGCAAGCCCATATCGCCCAGCTTTCTCGACCACCCTCACTACCAGTTTCAGGTGGCGATCAATCCCACCCGGCGTGAGAACGCGACCGGCCGGCGGCTTCCGGTGAAAGGGCGTGAAGCCATCACCGAGTGGTTCCTCGAGCGCTGTGAGCCCAGTTGGGGCTTCCGTACGCTTCCCGCCACGCTTGAGGTGGGGCGTGTCGATGTCGATCAGTTCAAGGGCAAGCAGGATCGAGATATTACCGTGGCCAAGGCCGACCTTCGCGGCGTGCTGGAAGTCACGGACGCGCAGCTATTCCGTCAGAGCTTTGCACGAGGCATCGGCCGAGGGAGGGCGTTTGGTTGCGGCCTGCTGCAGGTCGTGCCTGTCCTCGACAGCCCTTTCGCCGAATTCGCTAAATAAGTCATCACCCGAAACCAGATAAGGATGTTGTCTCATGACCCAACCGTTTCGTAATACCCGTATCGAGTTCCATATCCTGCAGTCCTTCCCAGTCTCCTGCCTCAATCGTGATGATGTCGGCGCACCCAAGACAGCACGCATTGGTGGAGTGACCCGTGCTCGTGTGAGTTCACAGTGCTGGAAGCGTCAGGTGAGGCTCGCACTGCGCGAACTGGGGGTCCCCATGGGAACCCGGACCAAAAAGGTGACCGCACTGCTGGCCGAGGCTTGCCGGGAGAAGGGAGCCAGTGAAGAGGCTGCCGAGGCCTGCGGTAAGGCAATGGCTGACACCCTGACGGACGACACTCTCCTTTTCATCAGTGACAGCGAAGCCCAGGCACTCGCGGACTATGCTGCCGAGCATGCTTTCGATACCGGCAAGATCAAGGACAAGGAGCTTTACAAGATCGCCAAGAAAGTGATGAATCCGGCCCTGGACGCCCTCGACATCGCCCTGTTCGGACGTATGGTCGCCAAGGCACCGGACCTGAACGTCGAGGCAGCCAGCGCCTTCTCGCACGCTATCTCGACCCACAAGGTCAGCAATGAGGTCGAGTTCTTTACTGCCCTGGATGATCACCCAGAGGAGCAGGGCTCTTCCCACATGGGAAGCCTCGAGTTCAATGCGGCGACCTATTATCGCTACATCAGCCTGGACCTGGGACAGCTGGCGCAGAGCCTGGAACCGGATCAGCTCAAGATCGCCATCGACGCTTTTACCAAGGCGCTCTTTGTGGCGATCCCGGATGCCCGACAGGCCACCATGTCCGGTGCCAGTCCGTGGGACTATGCGCGGGTATTGGTGCGTAGCGGCCAGCGGCTACAGGTTCCCTTCGAAGCCCCGATAAGGCTCAGGGAGAGGGCTTCCTGGAGCCAAGCAAGGCAGCCTTGAACGACTATCTCGACAAGAAGGAGAAAATGGTTGGATCGTTGTTTGGAAAGGCAGGCGACTACCGCTGGGGGGACGACGAGACCTTCAGCCTGGACGACCTGAGCGCCGCCCTGCAGGGACACGTGGACAACCTCGCCGAACAGGCAGCCTGAGGTGGCCATGAGTGATCCGTATCTGTTGCTGTGGCTGGAGGCTCCGCTTCAGTCCTGGGGGCATGACTCACGCTTCGGTCGTCGCGATACCCTCGACTTTCCAACCCGCTCCGGGGTGCTGGGTCTGATCTGCTGTGCGCTGGGTGCCGGCGGCGAACAACGCGAGCTACTGGCACGACTGGCTTCCGGGGAGATGACTGTCGAGGCCTACGTCTCTACCGATCATGATGGCAACCCCCAACCCCGGCCGCCGTTGCTCAGGGACTTCCATATGGTCGGTAGTGGCTACGACACTGAAGATCCCTGGGAGAGCCTGATGGTGCCGAAGACTGCCGAAGGCAAAAAGGCCGTGGGGGCCGGCACCAAGATGACCTATCGCTATGCCCTGCAGGATATGGCGTTCGCAGTGGCCCTTCAGGTGCCGGATGACCTGGCAGAAAATATCGGCCAAGCGCTGGTAGCGCCGACCTGGGATCTCTACCTTGGCCGCAAGCACTGTGCGCCCACCGAGTTTATCTACCAGGGGCAGTTCGGTACTGCCGATGACGCCAACGAGCGAGCCTTAGAACTAGCCCAGACCAAACAGCGAGCCTTCAGCTTTCGGGTGCTGGAAGGTGAGCATGAGGGAGAAGTTCTCACACTCAACGACGTGCCTATCCAGTTCGGTACCGATAAACGTTACCGAGACCGGCGAGTGACCGTGCAAGATTGGCAGGGTTGATCATGAGCAAGGGAGAAAGGCTTTTCGTCAAGATAACCCGGGAGTCTCTGCCGCAGGTAAAAGACAAATATCCGTTCATTTATCTCGAGCGAGGACGCCTAGAAATTGACGATAGCAGCGTCAAATGGATTGACTCTGAAGGTCAGGTCATCCCACTGCCGGTTGCTACCCTGAATACTTTGTTGCTGGGTCCGGGCACGACGGTGACCCATGATGCGATCAAGACTGCCGCAGCTGCCAACTGTGCGATCAGCTGGGTAGGAGAGGATAGCCTGCTTTTCTACGCTGCCGGTTTTGTGACTACAGCTGACACCCGTAATCTCAAACGTCAGATCCTTCTGGCTTCCGACAAGGAGAAGGCACTTGATGTGGCCCGCGCAATGTTTCGGCGGCGATTCCCGGACGCTGACCTGAAGGACAAGAGCTTAAAGGTCATGACGGGTATGGAAGGTCATCGAGTTCGGACTTTGTATCGTGAAAAAGCCGAGCAATATCAAGTGGGTTGGAAAGGTCGGCAGTTTACTCCTGGAAAGTTTGAGTTGAGCGACACCGTTAACCGAATTCTGACCGCTACCAACGCGGCTCTGTACGGCATCCTATGCTCGGCATTGCATAGCATGGGCTACTCTCCCCATATCGGTTTCATTCACTCCGGCAGCCCGCTGCCGATGGTCTACGATCTTGCTGACCTCTACAAGGAGCACCTCAGTGTTGACCTTGCTTTTGCCATGACCAAAGAGATGGCTGGCAGGTATGACAAGCACCAGGTATCTGCTGAGTTCAGGCGGCGAGTGATTGCCATGGACCTGCTGTCGCAAGTGCAGTCGGACATCACTGACTTGTTAGGAGACCCACATGCTCGTCGTCGTCGCTAATGACTTGCCTCCCGCTGTCCGAGGGCGCATGAAGCTCTGGTTTGTCGAACCCCGGCCAAATGTCTTTGTTTCAGGGATCAAGGACTCGGTAGCGAAAACCGTTATGGAGTACCTGATGGCACACTGCCCTGCTGAGTCCGGGGTCATGCTATTCCGCTCTTTGCCACATCCGCCTGGCTACGAGATCCGAACCATCGGCCCTACACGAAAGAGCTTTGTCACGCTCAGTGGTCTGGAGCTGGTTCTTGAATCCCTGCAAACCTAGTATCTACCTCATCTGGTATTGAAGCCCTTGCTCTTTAACAAGATACTGGTGTCCTCCCCACGCCCGTGGGGGTGTTTCCTAGTCCGTTGGGGCGTGTTTGCTGGGGGACAAGTCCTCCCCACGCCCGTGGGGGTGTTTCCTGTGGTGCCCGCGCCGTAATCAACATTCAACTGTCCTCCCCACGCCCGTGGGGGTGTTTCTGTCAGGGGGTTTCGTCGTCAGTCGCCGCTTCCGTCCTCCCCACGCCCGTGGGGGTGTTTCTCATCGGGACTGTTTTGGTAATCGGGCGAAAGCGTCCTCCCCACGCCCGTGGGGGTGTTTCCGGAGTAGCGGCCACCCTCGGTGTTCTTATAGAGTCCTCCCCACGCCCGTGGGGGTGTTTCTGGCTTTGATTGTCGACCTTACGCTTGCTGCCGTCCTCCCCACGCCCGTGGGGTGTTTCCGA
>NZ_AZQX01000219.1:0-7403 GCF_000568385.1 Halomonas sp. BC04 | reverse complement strand
GTTCTCGGCCACCACCTTCACGCCGATCTCCATGGAGGAGCGGCCGACGTGGTTGACGCAGGCGAGAAACGTCACCAGTTCACCGACGTGTATCGGCTGCTTGAACAGTACCTGGTCAACGGAGAGCGTCACGACATAGTGGCCCGAGTAGCGGCTGGCGCAGGCATAGGCCACTTCGTCGAGCTTCTTGAGAATGGCCCCGCCATGGACCTTGCCACTGAAATTGGCCATGTCGGGAGTCATCAGTACGGTCATGCTCAATTCATGCTGGCCGGGCAGGTCGTGGTGTTCCATATCGATTTCCTGTGGTGTCGTCCTTACAGCATAACGCCTTGCCCCGATCGTCACGATTCGTAGGCAAGGCGTTTTGTCAGCCCCTGTGGCTCGGGCCTGGGCTCAGAACCAGGTCAGGCCAACGGCGATGATGATGCCGGTAATGAACAGCTGGATCAGGCAGAAGCCCATGATGTCCTTGGCCTTCAGCCCGGCGATGGCGAGTACCGGTAGCGCCCAGAACGGCTGCAGCAGGTTGGTCCAGGCGTCGCCCCAGGCCACGGCCATGGCGACACGTGCCACGTCCACGCCCAGCGCCTCGGCAGCCGGCAGCATCACCGGCGCCTGCACGGCCCACTGGCCGCCACCGGAAGGCACGAAGAGGTTGACGATGCCGGCACTAATGAAGGACCAGAAGGGCAGCGACGTCTCGGTGGCGAACGAGATCAGCCCCTGGGACATGGATTCGGCAAGCCCGGATTGAACCATGATCGCCATGATCCCGGCGTAGAACGGAAACTGGATCACGATGCCGGCACCGCCCTTGATCGCCTCGTTGAGGCTCTCGAGCAGGCTGCGGGGGGTGCGATGCAGCACGATGGCAAGGAACAGGAACATGAAGTTGACGATGTTCAGGTTCAGGCCGCCGCCGCGCAGCAGGAAGTGGTCGAGCAGGAAGATCACCCCGGGAATGCCCACCAGCCAGGCCAGGGTCACGCTGTTCTCCAGCCGGTCGGCCGGACGAGTGATGCGCACCCGGGCATCGGGTGCATCGCCCAGCACCTTGGGGTCCACGTAGACGCTGTCCTTCTCGTCGGGCAGCATCAGGCGATTGACCAGGGGAATACTGATGAACAGGCAGGCCACGATGGCCAGGTTGAAGAAGGAGAAGATGGTGCACCGGTGCCGATCACGCCGATCTGGTCGGCGGTGAAGTGCCCGTCTGTGGCGATGGTCAGCGGAATGGAGCCGGCGAGCCCGCCGTGCCAGACCACGAAGCCGGAGTAGGCGCTGGCCACCAGCAGGCGATAGTCGACCCGCACCAGCCGCGCCAGTTCCTTGGCGAACAGGGCGCCCACCACCAGCCCGAAGCCCCAGTTGATCCAGCTTGCGACCAGCGATACCAGCGTCACCAGAATGATGGCGCTACCGGCGTTGTTGGCGCGGCCTGCCAGCTGCTGCAGCATGCGCTTCACCGGCGGTGAGCTGGCGAGCATGAATCCGGTGACCAGGATCAGCAGCATCTGCATCGAAAAGGTCAGCAGGTTCCAGAAGCCGTCGCCCCAGAAGCGCATCACCGCCAGCGGTGTCTGACGCTCGACGCCAATGGCCGCGGCGGCTGCAACAAGGGTCAACAGTAGAACGAAAATGAATGGATCGGGCAGATAGCGATCGACCAGCCTGACGGCAGGTTTGGACAGGAACTTGAGCATGGCAGTTTCGCTTCTTCTAATGTTGTGGAATAGCTGTCGGGTCGTCTGAGAAAAGTAGCGCAAGCTCAGAAGGTTGCACGTTTCGACTCATCAACGGTGTGATGAAAGCCAGGTTTTGTCAAAGGGAAGGGGCCATGGGATTCCATCGGGTACGGCGGTAATGAAGAAAATAGGTGGCAAGGACGGCCGAGCGCACCAGGCTGAACGTCAGGAAGGCCAGCCATAGGCCATGGTTGCCCAGGTCCTGAGTGGCCCACCAGACCGGAAGGTAGATGGCCAGGCCGATGAAGATGCTGTTGCGCATCTCGCGTATTGCCGTGGCGCCGATGAAGACCCCGTCCAGCAGATAGCTCCACACCGCGATCAAGGGCATGGCCACCATCCATGGCAGGTAGCTGCCTGCCGTGGCGCGCACTTCCGGGAGCCCCGTCAGCAGGGCGATGAGGTAGTGGCCGCCGAGGGCGAAAGCCAGCGAGGCGATGCCGGCGGTGATCAGCGAGAACCAGGCGGCGGTGCGCACGGTGGTGGCGAACTCGTCCCAGCGTCGGCGACCCACCGAGCGGCCGACGATCGCTTCGGCGGCATGCGCGAAGCCGTCCAGGGCATAGCTGGTCAGCATGATGAACTGCAGCAGCACGGCATTGGCGGCCAGCACCGTATCGCCCTGTACGGCGCCCCGTGAGGTGAAGAAGGCCATGGCGAACAGCAGCCCCAGGGTGCGGACGAAGAGGTTGGCATTGACGTGGAAGAGTTCGGCGTAGGCGGCCAGCTTCAACAGGCGCTCGCGCAGGAACCGTCCCTCCAGCAGCTTCAACTGCCGGCTCACCAGCCACAGGCCGAAGAACAGTGCCGTATAGTCGGCGATGACCGTAGCCCATGCCACTCCATCGCTGGTCATGCCGAGCCCCACCACGAAGAGCAGGTCGAGTGCGATGTTGACGCTGTTCGTCAATACCAGGATGAGCAGGGTTACCCGTGCATTCTGCTGGCCCAGGAACCATCCCAGGATGGCATAGTTGGCCAGTACCGCCGGGGCCGAGAGGATGCGAATATGCGCATATTCGGCCGCCAGTTCGGTGGCCACCTCGCTGCCGTCCAGCAGCCAGAGCCCGAGGGATATGAGCGGCCGGGAGAAGAGAATCAGCAGCGTACCGATGCCGGCGGCCATCAGCAGCGACTGTCCCAGGAGGTTGCGCACTTCGCTGTCGCTTTCGCGACCCACTGCCTGGGAGGTCAGGCCCGTGGTGCCCATACGCAGAAAACCGAAGCCCCAGTAGAGGAAGCTGAACAGGGTGGCGCCCAGGGTCACCCCGGCCAGGTAGCGGGAGTCCGGCAGATGGCCGACCACGGCGGTATCCACCAATCCCAGCAGCGGCACGGTGATGTTCGACAGAATGATGGGCCACGCCAGCATCCAGATGCGGCGTCGGGCGGCGGAAGGGGTTGCCAGTTCCTGGGATGCCACGGAGTCTTCCGGTGAGAAGCGAAACCGTGAAGCATGGCGGGCGAAGGGGCATAACGCAACAGCCCCGCCGAAGCGGGGCTGGAATCGCTTGGTGCGATTGGCTAGAAACGATAGCCCACGCTTGCTGAAATCATATCGATAGTGAAATCCTCCCCACTGTCGCTTAGGTCATAGCGCTCGAATTCGGCCCGTACCATGATCTGGTCTATGACATATTCAACCCCGGCTCCGTAAAACGGATCGGTTCCGCTGTCTCCTGCAGTATCTCGATAGGTTACGCCATCGATCGTGGCAGTTCCGGACAGGCTGGCATCCCAAGCGATCAATCCAAGCTTGCCGAAGACGCTGAAGCCTCCATCGATGGGAAGTTTACCCACCAAGGCAAAGCCAAAGCCGTCTACGCCAAGTTTGATGTTGGCGCTGTCAGCTCCATCGGAGGCGCTGGCAGTGTAGTCACCGAAATCCAGATAACTGGCTTCTACGGCGAAATTGGGATTGAACTGGTAGCCGGCAAAAACCTTATAGGCTGTGTCCTTGTCATCGGTATTGGCGCCAATGCTGCCAAGCCAGTCGAGGGTATCATTGTCCAGCTTCGACTGGCCGATACCTGCACCCAGATAGAAGCCTTCGTCAGGTACACCCGGATAACTCTGGGCAAATGCGGGTGAAGCCACGAGGGTGGCCAGGGCAGCGGTTACGATAAGACGCTTCATGTGCTCTCCATTGCATGCGCGGTTCAGGCCGAAGCCTGCTTACAGGTAGACCCACTAAAGGCGGCTACCTTGAGGTGAATTCATGTGACAGACTGTATCATTAATTATACATAAGACTAGCTATAATTAGCATAAGATTGATGCACGTCATCAAATACACAGCATGCTTTTAGAGCGGGGGTGTCATGACACGTAATCTATTCAGAGCCGCAGTCTTCGGTGTTGTTTTCATGCTGGGAAGCTTGCCAGCAGTGGCTCAGCAGCAGCACATGGAGGCCCGGCCCAGCGGGGGCGCCATGGTTGCTGATGCTCTTGTGGCACGGCCACTGCTGTTGCTTGCTACCGTGGGTGGAACAGCAGTATTTCTGGTGTCGCTGCCATTCACCGCACTAGGTGGCAATGTGGATCAGGCGGCGGAAGCCCTGGTGAAGACGCCGGCAGAGGCGACGTTTCGGCGCTGCCTTGGGTGCACGGTGAGTCGCCGGGCAGGCGAGCTCTAGGGCTTGAGGCCACCAACGCCAGCGCCCCGCTCAATGAGCGGGGCGCTGGCATCTGGCTTGAGCTGTGGGCCGCGGTGAGCGCTCAGGCAGCGGTGATGACGTGGTACTTTTCCATCAACTGCTCGCGGCTCTCCTCGCGCTCCGGATCCAGAGGGATGCAGTCCACCGGACACACCTGCTGGCACTGGGGCTCGTCGTAGTGGCCGACGCACTCGGTGCACAGGTTGGGGTCGATGACATAGATCTCTTCCCCCGGCGAGATGGCGCCGTTGGGGCATTCGGGTTCGCAGACGTCGCAGTTGATGCACTCGTCGGTGATCATCAGGGCCATGGGGCTACCTCGCGATAAGGCGCGGCCAGGGGTGCTGGCCCCGCCCGGGGTGATGCGACTCGGGCGAATAAGGCCGAGTATTATAGTCAGGTATTGTAATGGCTGCGCAGCGCTTCGGCGACCCTGGGGTGCACCAGTCGCGTGATATCGCCACCGAGCTTGGCGATTTCCCGCACGATGGTGGAGGAGATATAGGAGTTCTCCACCGCGGGGGTCAGGAAGACGCTCTCCAGCTCGGGTGCCTGGGCACGGTACATGTTGGCCAGCTGCAGCTCGTACTCGAAGTCCGATACCGCACGCAGGCCACGCAGGATAATGCGTGCCTTCTGTTCGACCATCATGTCGGTCAGCAGGCCGGAAAAGCCGATGACCTCGACATTGTCGAGTTCCGCCACGACCTCGCGAGCCAGGGCGATGCGCGTGCCCAGGTCGAGGGCCGGCCCCTTGCCGGGGCTGGCGGAGATGGCCACCACGACCTTGTCGAAGAGGCGCGAAGCGCGCTCGATCAGGTCGAAATGGCCGTGGGTGATGGGGTCGAAGGTGCCCGGGTAGACCGCGATTTTCATGGCGCTCCGCTCAGTTGCCACTCTCAAGGGGGCTCAGGGTAACCGCCCGTGGCTGGGACGACAACGTCAACCTCGCCACAGGGTCACTCTTCCAGCTGGCCAAAGGGATTGTCCACCACCAGCGAGACAGGACGTGCATAGCCGGGGATCTGGATGCTGTCGGCACTGACATCGAGCTCAGTGCCTTCCAGCACTCCCTCTCCGAAGCGATAGCGGGCCTGATAGTGACCGTGATCGGCCCTGTCGAGATAGGCCTGGCTTACCTCGCGTATCGCCTTGCGGCGCTCGCGCCAGGCCGCCAGGGTGGCTTCTCCATGGCGCTGTGTCAGCAGCCGTTCGGTGACGGCCGGTGACAGCACCACGCCGGTGGCGTTGTTGCCGCCGAAGCCCTTGGCATTGATGAAGGCGGCGTCGGCGTCGAATGCCTGGGGGTCACGAGAGAAGCGCAGCCGATCCGCATGCACATCGTCGGCCACTGCGTTGAGGGTGGGAATGCCCGGCAGCAGTCCGTGGGCGAAGCTGCCCAGGGCGCTGGTCAGCTGGTCGCCGGCGGCGCTGCCCTGGGAGTGGCCAACGAAGGCCTTGACCGCTACCACGGGCCATTTCTCGATATGGTGGGCCCGGGCGATCAGGTCGAACACGTGGGACTCGGTCACGCGGTTCTTGGGCGTGCTGGTGCCGTGGGCATGCAGGAAGGTGCGTTCCCTCAGGGCCTTCTCGCCGAGCATGTCGCGTACCAGCGATGTCGCCTTGCCCAGGGTGATGTAGTTGCCGATGCCCGGGGCAGAGATCGAGCGCTTCCAGCCGTCGGCGTTGACGAAGACCCCCGGCACGCTGCCGAGTATCTCGGCACCTACCTCCAGCGCCAGGGCGTCGTCCAGCAGCAGGATGAACTGGCTGGCCTCGGCGATGGTGAAGCCGCAGTTGCGGGCGAAGGGGCGGCAGGCGCGCTGGTAGTCGGCATCGGTCAGCAGTTCCAGGGCGTCCAGCGCTTTGAGACTCTCGTCGTCGGCCAGGGCGCCCATGGCGCGAAAGCCCTCGATGATCTCCGGTGTTACCGGGGCATCGGAGGTACCGACCATCACCGCACGGCGCTGGCCGCTGCGAATGTCCTCACACCCCAGGCGCAGGTTGTAGAGGAAGCTGGCGCAGGCGCCGAGCACGGCGCCGGTACCGCCGACGCTGCCCAGCACATAGGCGTTGAGGAAATCGGCGGGCATCTGGCCATAGCCCAACGGCATCTGCTTGGAGGTGGCGCGGTTGCCCGAGACGAAGCTCTTGAGCAGCCCGCCCCAGCCCTCGTCGTCGAGCTGGCCGATGGAGTTGCCGGCATAGACGGCAACCTCGTCCGGATCGAGGCGATCGCGCAGTGTCTCCCAGGTCAGTCCGCTGCTGCCCAGGCAGTCGCTGGCGGCGAAGATCGACATCGACAGTCCGCGAGGGTGATGCACGCTGCGATAGTGGCGACTGGGGTCGAAGCCGCTGGGCAACTGGCCGGCGGCCCGAACCAGGGCCGGGCGGGTTTCCGGCAGCATCACGTCCAGGTCGCCGGGGGGCACCGTGACTTCGAGGGTATGACGATCCAGCTCGCGAACCTGCCAGGTTGCCGGGAGGCGTTCCGGCAGTTGGCGGCGACGAATACGGAAAACCAGCTCGTTCCCCAGCCCCAGGCTGGCGCGCCGGTTGGCCGGCAGGCCGTCGTCATTGAACCGCGGGTCCTCGATGCGCCGGATGAGCGTGTGGTCGAGGACCCGCTCACGGCACTGTTCAGCCAAGAGGGAGGCGCTGACGGCTTGGCCCCTGGCGTCGTGCCAGCTGCCATCCCGATGGCTGCCCAGCCCCATCAGTGCGGCCAGGCTCAGCAGAAGCTGCTGCTGGTCGTCGTCGGGCAAGGCATCGATCACGGTGCGACGAAATGCTTGATGGCCAGACGTACGGCCGGCGGCGTTGACGCCGCCCATGCCGACGATCACCGGTAAGTGTGACAAGCCGCTTTCCTCGTTCTGCTGTTGGTGCGAGTGGCTGTAATTGGTATGAGACTGGCGATCATAGCACCCGGTCCCGGACCCGTCATGGGCTCCCCGGGGCCCTTTGAGATGCAAAAAATAAAACAAACGTTTGA
>NZ_AZQX01000218.1:0-9394 GCF_000568385.1 Halomonas sp. BC04 | reverse complement strand
CCACCGCGAACCTGCCGCTGCTGCCGCTGCCCTGGCGCTGCACGGGTCTATGCGGTGGTGGCCGAGCTGCCCGATGGCAGCCGCTGGCCGGGCGTGGCCAATATCGGCTGGCGGCCCACGATGGGCAGCCGTCGCCCGGTGCTGGAGGTGCACTTGTTCGACTTCGAGGGCGACCTCTACGGCCAACGGCTCGCGGCCTTCCCCTGCGCCAAGCTGCGCGGCGAGGTGAAGTTCGACGACTTCGCCGAGCTCAAGCGGCAGATCGGCGCCGACCAGGTGCGCGCCCGGGGTTATTTCGCCGCCCACCCCGGGGCCGCCGGCACCGGCCTGACAGACGACACACTTCCACTGGCATCGGCGCCCCTGGCGCGCGAGGCCGTGGCTTCCGAATTCTCGGCGGGACGCCCCGCCGACCACGACGACGGCTGACCCCCAGGATATGAGCGACTACAAGCACACACTGAATCTGCCCGAAACCGACTTCCCCATGCGCGGCATGCTGCCCAAGCGTGAGCCTGGTCAGGTGTCGCAGTGGCAGGACATGAAGCTCTACCAGCGCCTGCGTGAAGAGCGCCGCGGGCGCGAACAGTTCGTGCTGCACGATGGCCCTCCCTACGCCAACGGCAGCATCCATATCGGTCACGCCCTCAATAAAATCTTGAAAGATATTATCGTCAAGTCGAAGAACCTTGCGGGCTTCGATGCCCCCTATGTGCCCGGCTGGGACTGCCACGGCCTGCCCATCGAGCACAAGGTGGAGACCACCCACGGCAAGCATCTCGAGCCGGAGCAGGCCAGGGGGCTGTGCCGCGATTACGCCACTGCCCAGATCGAGACCCAGCTCGCCGACTTCGTGCGCCTGGGCGTGATCGGCGACTGGGACAACCCTTACCGTTCCATGGACTTCGCCAACGAGGCCGGTGAGATTCGTGCCCTGGCCGACATGGTCGAAGCCGGCTACGTGTTCAAGGGGCTCAAGCCGGTCAACTGGTGCTTCGACTGCGGCTCGGCCCTGGCCGAAGCCGAGGTGGAGTACCAGGACAAGAAGTCCGATGCCATCGATGTCGCCTTCCCGGCCGCCGACGAGGCCAAGCTGGCGGCCGCCTTCGGGCTGCCCGAGCTGTCCAAGCCCGCCGCCATCGTGATCTGGACCACGACGCCCTGGACCATTCCGGCCAACCAGGCGCTCAACGTCCACCCCGAGTTCACCTACGCCCTGGTGGACACCGGCGAGCGCCTGCTGCTGCTGGCCGAGGAACTGGTGGCGTCGTGCCTGGACCGCTATGAACTCCACGGTGAAGTGATCGCTACCACCAAGGGCGAGGCGCTCGATTTGATCGAGTTCCGCCACCCCTTCTATGATCGCCTGTCGCCGGTCTACCTGGCCGACTACGTCGAATCCGAGGTGGGTAGCACCGGCATCGTTCACTCGGCACCGGCCTACGGCGTGGACGACTTCGTCACCTGCCGCGCCCACGGCATGACCTTCGAGGAGATCAAGAGCCCGGTGCAGGGCAACGGCGTCTACGTCGACGACCTGCCCTATTTCGGTGGCCAGATGATCTGGAAGGCCAATCCGCAGATCGTCGAAAAACTGCGTGAGGTGGGCGCACTGCTGGCCCACAAGGTGATCACCCACAGCTACATGCACTGCTGGCGCCACAAGACGCCGGTGATCTACCGTGCCACTGCCCAGTGGTTCGTGGGCATGGACATCAAGGGCAGTCACGGCCGCACCCTGCGCGAGCGGGCGCTCGAGGGCATCGAGGCGACGCATTTCACCCCGGCCTGGGGCAAGGCGCGGCTGCACAGCATGATCGCCAACCGCCCCGACTGGTGCATCTCGCGCCAGCGTAACTGGGGCGTTCCGATCCCCTTCTTCCTGCACAAGGCCACCGGCGAGCTGCACCCCCGCACCCTCGAGCTGATGGAGGAGGCGGCCAAGCGAGTCGAGGTCGAGGGCATCGACGCCTGGTTCCGGCTCGATCCGGCCGAGCTGCTGGGCGATGAGGCGGCGGATTACGACAAGGTCACCGACACCCTGGACGTCTGGTTCGACTCCGGCACCACCCACCGCCACGTGCTGCGCGGCTCGCACCCCCATGGCCATGAAGGGGGCCCGCGTGCCGATCTTTATCTGGAGGGCTCCGATCAGCACCGTGGCTGGTTCCACTCGTCGCTGCTGACGGGTTCGGCCATTGATGGGCATCCGCCGTATCGTCAGCTGCTGACCCACGGCTTTACCGTGGATTCGCAGGGGCGCAAGCAGTCCAAGTCACTAGGCAATGTGGTCGCGCCTCAGGAGGTGATGGACAGGCTGGGCGCCGACATCCTGCGCCTTTGGGTCTCCTCTACCGACTACTCCGGCGAAATGGCGGTCTCCGAGAGATCCTCAAGCGTACTGCCGACGTCTACCGGCGTATCCGCAACACCGCGCGCTTCCTGCTCTCGAACCTCAGCGGCTTCGAGCCGAGCCGGGACCAGGTGGCCTTCGACGACATGCTGGCGCTGGACCAGTGGGTGGTGGATCGCGCCGCACAGCTCCAGGCGCGGATCGAGACGGCCTATGAGGAGTACCGCTTCCTCGACGTCTACCAGCAGGTGCATACCTTCTGCTCCCGCGAGCTCGGTGGCTTCTACCTGGACGTGATCAAGGACCGCCAGTACACCACCCAGGCCGACTCCCTGGCCCGGCGCAGCTGCCAGACCGCCCTCTACCAGGTGGTGGAGGCGCTCTCCCGCTGGGTGGCACCGATCCTCTCGTTCACCGCCGAGGAGATCTACGCCCATATTCCCGGCCAGCGGGGCGATAGCGTGCTGCTCGAGACCTACTATGAAGGACTCTCGACCCTCGCCGATGACGCCCCCCTGGGCCGCGACTTCTGGGAGCAGGTACTCGAGGTGAAGCAGGCGGTCAACAAGTGCCTGGAGGACGCCCGCAACGCCAAGACCATCAAGGGCAGCCTGGCCGCCGAGGTCACCCTCTACGTCAGCGACGAGCTGCAGGCGACCCTGGCCAAGCTGGGCGACGAGCTGCGCTTCGTGATGCTGACCAGTGAGGTGCGCCTGGCGCCGCTGGAAGAGGGAGAGGGCGCCGAGGCCACCGAGCTCGACGGCCTCAGGGTGGCGGTGTCGGCCAGCCCGCACCAGAAGTGCGAGCGCTGCTGGCATCATCGCGAGGACGTCGGATCCCACAGCGAGCATCCGGATCTCTGCGGCCGCTGTATCGGCAACCTGCCCCAGGGCGCCGGGGAAGTGCGTCACTATGCCTGATGTTGCTGGTGGGGAGCCGATGCAGCGGCCGCTGCGCTGGCTGTGGCTGGCGGCGGCCTGGATCGTGCTGGACCTGGGCACCAAGGCGCTGGCCTCCAGCTTGCTGACCTACGGCCAGCCGGTGGAGGTACTGCCGTTCTTCAACCTGACGCTGCTGCACAACACCGGCGCGGCCTTCAGTTTCCTGGCCGACAGCCCCGGCTGGCAGCGCTGGTTCTTCGCCGTCGTCGCCGTGGGTGCCAGTATCGGCCTGACCTACTGGATGACGCGGCTCAAGCGCGACGAGACCCTGCTGGCGATCTCGCTGGCGCTGATCATCGGCGGGGCACTGGGTAACCTCTATGATCGCCTGGTGCATGGCTACGTCGTGGACTTCCTGTCGTTTCATGTCGCCGGCTGGTACTACCCTGCCTTCAACGTGGCCGACATCGGCATCACCCTGGGGGCCATCGGCCTGATCTGGGAATCCATTTTCGAGGGGCGCAAGCAGGCGCGCCGTCGCGGCTGACAGCGTCCATGCCGCGACACGACAGAGACAGCAGAGAGCAATCATGAGTGAATACCGCATCGACGAGGGGATGGAAGTCACCCTGCACTTCACCCTCAAGCTGGAAGATGGCACCGTGGTGGACTCCACCCGCGACAAGGAGCCCGCCACTTTCCAGATGGGCGACGGCAACCTGCCGCCGGGCTTCGAGTATCCGCTGAAGGGGTTGACCGACGGCGAGTGCGGCAACTTCGAGATCACTCCCGAGCACGCCTTCGGCCAGCACAACCCGCAGAACGTTCAGTTGCTCAGCCGCGACGACTTCGAGGATATCGAGCCCGAGGTCGGCACCGTGATGTCCTTCGCTGACGCGGCCGGGGGCGAGCTGCCCGGCGTGATCACCAGCGTCGAGGGCAAGCAGGTGGAGGTGGACTTCAATCACCCGCTGGCAGGGCGTACCCTGACCTTCGAGGTGGAGGTGATAGCGTGAGGCCAGCAAAGACACACTGAGCGGATATCTGGATGCTCTTCCGTCAGAAGGGCGTCGGGGGCAGGCCGAAAAAAGAAGTCTTTTGCCTGTCGCCGAGATAGCCCTGGACTGAAATACCATTATCAGATGCCCTGACGCATCAAGCGACGTAACCATGCAAGCTAACTCCATGCGAATCAGGCTGGCCAACCCCCGCGGCTTCTGCGCCGGCGTCGACCGCGCCATCGATATCGTCAATCGCGCGCTGGATGTCTTCGGTCCGCCGATCTACGTGCGTCACGAGGTGGTGCACAATCGCTTCGTGGTCGACACCCTGCGCGAGCGCGGTGCCATCTTCGTCGAGGAGCTCCATGAAGTGCCCGATGACGTCATCGTCATCTTCTCGGCCCATGGCGTTTCCCGCGCCGTGCAGGAGGATGCCGAACGCCGCGGCCTCAAGGTGTTCGACGCCACCTGTCCGCTGGTCACCAAGGTGCACATGGAGGTGTTGCGCTACGCCAGGCACGGCCAGGAGTGCATCCTGATCGGGCATGCCGGCCACCCCGAGGTGGAAGGCACCATGGGGCGCTACGACACCCGCCATGGCGGTGACATCTACCTGGTGGAGGATGAGGCCGACGTGGAGACGCTCCAGGTCAAGGACCCGTCGCGGCTCTCCTTCGTCACCCAGACGACCCTCTCCATGGATGACACCGCCCGGGTGATCGACGCCCTGCGGGCCAAGTTCCCCGAGATCGAAGGGCCGCGCAAGGATGACATCTGCTACGCCACCCAGAACCGCCAGGATGCCGTTCGCGAGCTGGCGGCCGGCAGCGACCTGCTGCTGGTGGTGGGCAGCCCCAACAGCTCCAACTCCAATCGCCTGCGCGAGCTGGCCGAGCGCAGCGGCACGCCGGCCTACCTGATCGACGATGCCGCCCAGATCGATCCCGACTGGCTGAAGGGTGTCGCCACCATCGGCATCACCGCCGGGGCCAGCGCGCCGGAGGTGCTGGTCAAGGGGGTGATCGAACGGCTGCAGGGCCTGGGCGCCCAGGCACCGGAGGAGCTGGCCGGCCGGGAAGAGACCATCACCTTCTCCATGCCCCGTGAGCTGCGGGAGCGCGTGATCATCAGCGACTAGCCATGCTGGGCAGGAGGGTAGGAGAAAACTGATGCGGGTATTATCAGAAAACCAGTCATTGGTATAGGCAGGGAAGCCGGGCAAAGGTCCGGCTTTTTTGATGCCGCACTAGCGGCAGAGGATGGCATGATACATACTGAAACAAAACGTACCGCCACCATGGAGACGCGCCGCTTGATCAAGCAAGCCATCCCGGGCCGCTCCCGGGCCACGCCAGCCATCATCCGGCATACCGCCGGCTTCACGCTCATCGAACTGATGATAGCGGTAGCCGTGATCGGCATTTTGGCGGCGATTGCGATACCGAGCTATCAGGGATATGTGGAGCGTGCACGGGTCAGCGATGGGCAGGCCAAGCTGATGGAACTTGCCGGGCAGCTGGAGCGCTGTTTTACAAACAATTATACATATGAGGGCTGCGTCAGCCTGCCGGCGGACTCGGATGACGGCTACTATGAAATCACTGGCCCACCGTCACCCACCTCCTTTACCTTGACCGCCACTCATAGCGGCAATCAGGTGAAGGCGGATTGTAAGACTTTGACCATTGATCAGACCGGGAAGACGACACCCGAGTCAGGGTGCTGGTGAAACGATGCGTCAACATGGATTCACTTTAATTGAGCTACTGGTGACGATTGCCGTGATGGCGATCATGGCCACCATAGCCGTGCCGGGGTTTCAGAGCATGATCGCCAGTAATCGCCTGGCCAGTGACTATAACGAGATTCTGTCTGGCTTGAACTATGCGAGAAGCGAAGCCATCAAGCGACGTGAGGACGTTACTTTTAAAGCTGAGAGTACAGCTCCATGGAGTTATGAGGTCACAGCGAGCAACATGCTTCGTTCTCGCACTGGCAGTAGTGGCAGTGTCGAAGTTTCTGGAGACTTGGAGATATCGTTCAATAGCAAGGGGCGTGTTGAGTCGCCTGCGTGTACTGGAGGTTGTTCCATAATGATTGGTCATACGTCTGCTGGCGACAGGACCATCAATATCAGCAGTTTTGGTAGGGTGGGGAGAGGGTGATGCAAAGCCATGTGGTGCGTACCAGAAGCGGCGCTCGTGGCTTTACGCTAATCGAGGCCCTGATCGCACTTTTGGTTTTATCAATCGGCCTGTTAGGCGTGGCCGCCATGCAGATCAAGGCTCTGCAGAGTGCCCATGTCGGGTATCAACGTGCTGCAGCATCCTTGGCTGCGAAGGATGCTGTCGAGTTGCTCTGGTCTAGGTTCAATGCCGATGAAATGGAGTGTCCTGATCTAGGCGATGAAGAAGCAGCCTGGGAGGCTCGCTGGCAGCACTTCATTCCAGGCTTGGAAACAAGTGTTACGCCCAGTGGTGATGAGTGTGTGTTCGACGTTGTCTTGAAATGGAGTGATGGGCGCCTGGGTGATAGTGGGGATGCGGATTTTACCTACACAACCCGTCTGCCTGGGAGTCGACCTGAGCCATGAAACAGACGATGCGTCACTCCAAAGGTTTCTCTCTTGTTGAGCTCATGGTGGCACTGCTGATTGGCCTCATTATTATTCTGGGTGCTGGTCAGTTGTTTTTTACAGGTTTTCAGAATTTCAAAAAAATTGAAGAGTTGAGTGATAAGCAGGCGGCGATGACTTTTTCTGCAGATGTTTTGGTGAGGGATATTAGAAGGGCGGATTTGGTAAAATCCGAATCCTGCAGTGCTGTAGCTGCACAATTGTCTCTGAGCGTTGATGATGAATGCCGCTATTATGAGTTACATGATAGTGATGGTGTTATTTCGCTGCGACTGAATATTGACGGAGATGGTTGGCAGCCTGTGGTTGATGGATTTGAAAATACAAGCCAATTCCAAAGTTATGAGGATGGTTTCTTCACTATAACTTTTAGGCTTAAAGGCGAACTTGAAGATATTGTTTTTAACGCAATGAATCGTACAATAGCTGTTGGTGGTGGCTCCATTGCTGACGACGGCAACGGCAACGGCAACGGCAACGGCAACGACGGCAACGACGGCAACGACGGCAACGACGGCAACGACGGCAATGGTGATAATCCTGGTGGTGGGCCTCCGTCATGTACTGGGCCGCCCTGGTCAAGACCTCCAGGGTGCTGATTAATAGAGGTGTTTTCAATGGAAAATCAAAAAGGCGCAGCGCTGGTCGTCGTTCTATCTATGCTGACCATGTCGCTGATGCTGGGCCTATCGGGTATGCAGTCCTCGCTTATTGATGAGCGCCTGGCGGGGAATTACAAGGCGGCTTCTGAGGCGCAGATGGGGGCAGAAAGGGCTGCTTCCGCAGGGTGGGGGGAGGAGCCTGAACCTGGCGATTTTAAGCCTGTGTCGTATTCTGTTGATGCAATTAGGGTGATCGGCTGGAAAGAATTTCAGGATGATAGTAATTTTGATGGAGAGGAGATAAGGGGTAATGCTTGCTCGGGAAGTGTCGAGTGTTACTATCGATATGTTGATATTGATGGTGAGCATTATATTGTTGCTATGGGTGTTATTGATGATGGAGGGGTGGCGGAAAGCGAACCTTTGGTTGTTTGGCTTAACCCTATGAGTGAGGGTTATAATGGGCCTAATTTTGAAGACTTTGACCCTTTGACAATTTTAGGGAGTGTCTCAGGGTATAGCCATACTAATAGCAGGCCATTTACGATTTCAAGAAGGACTAATCCCGGTGAGGAAACCTACAATGAGGGATATTCTATTTCTGTGCAGAATCCAGATGATTTGAGCAATGTTACATTTTTTCATACGAACGAGGGGAATCATGCGGGTGTGGATGGCGAGTTGACAAGGTCAGTGTCTTATAATAACGAAGATTTGTACGACATCTCTGGGCTTTCGAGCTTCGCAAAATCATCATCTTTAGATAATGTTAAGTACTTTGATGGGGGGTGTGCTCTTAGAGAAGATGCTGATGAGGAGGAAGGGGGGATGCCTTCTTGCTATGGTCCGGGTGAATCCCCTGGTGGGCTCTTGGTTGTGGATGGCGACTTTTCTTGGAATGGAAGCAACTATTTTGAAGGTTTGATACTTGTTAGAGGCGAGAGCATCACTTACAACGGCGGTGGTGGCGGGAGCTTGGTGGGTGCTATGGTTCACTTGCCTAAGTCATCCTCTGGCGAGCAGAATGCTGATGATTTCTCTCTGGGTGATTCAAATATTACAATGAATGGCGGTGGTGCATCTGCTTTTGTTCATGACAGGGAGGTTTTGAGTGAACTTCAGAATAGCTTGTTTGGAACAGGTGGAAGCGATAATGAATCCTCGTCAGGTGGTGGATCAATAAGCTATCAAATTGGTAGCTGGGAATAAAGTACGAGTGTAAGCGATGTTGAGGGGGGCTCACCCCCCCATCCCCTGCTCACGATAATGCCCGGGCACTTGGACTCGCTCGCCGCTGGGCAGCTGCCGGAAGTAGGTGGGCACATAGACCCTCTTGATCACGCTTCTGCGCTGCTCGCTCATGGCAAATCCTTTTTGTCATCTCTTTCCACCAACATAAGCCTTTTATGGTGGAGTAATCAATCACTCTCCCTTCGGGGCACCCAGCTTTGGTGCCCAGGGTTGGCCGGCCCTGTCAGGGCGCGGGGGCGAAGCGCTGGCGCAGCCGGTCGAGGTCGGCCTCGGTCCAGTCTTCCGGTTCGATCAGTTTTGCCCAGGCGTCCAGGTAGTGCCTGGCCGAGAAGGAGTGGCCATAGCCGGGCGGGGCGTTGCCGATGGTCAGGTCGGCCAACAGCTGCAGCATGGTCACCACCGGATACCAGCGCAGCTCCGGCGAGACGTCCGGTGCCCGGGGCTCCTGCATCCACTCCGGTTCCCGGAAGAACGACCAGGCTCGAAGAAGGTGATCGGGTCACTGCCGTACTGCAGGAAGGCAATCCGAAAATCCCCCCACTCGCCATAAGGCATTTCCAGCCCCTGATACTGGTTCATGAAGCGCACCACCGAGCCGTTGCGAAAGGTCGGCAGCCAGGCCGGCGAGCCGAGCTCGCGGCTGCGGGTCACCGCTTGCCAGGTTTCGCTGC